>NZ_JASCOP010000048.1:0-28673 GCF_029959395.1 Stenotrophomonas sp. PS02300 | reverse complement strand
ACGGTCTTCTTGCCAGCGTCCTTGCGGGCGGTGGCCGACTTCTAGGCGACAGCCTTCTTGGCGGTGGCGACCTTCTTGCCCACGACCTTCTTGGCAGCAGCGGTCTTCTTGGTCACGGCCTTCTTGGCAGCAACGGACTTCTTGGCGACAGCCTTCTTGGCGGTGGCAACCTTCTTGCCCACGACCTTCTTGGCGGCGGCGGACTTCTTGGTCACGGCCTTCTTGGCGGTGGCGACCTTCTTGCCGGCAACCTTCTTGGCGGCCTTGGTGGTCTTGGTCACGGCCTTTTCAGCGGCAGCCTTCTTCTTGGCAACCTTCCTGGTCAGCGCGGCGGCCTCGGCCTTGGCGTTGCTCTTGGCGGTTTCCAGCTTCTTCTTGGCGGTGGCCAGGGTCTTGCCGACCGACTTGGCAGCCTTGTCAGCCTTCTTGGCGACGGTCTTCTCGGCCTTCTTGACGGCCTTCTTGACCTTGGCAACCTGGGTGGTGGCAGCCTTGCGCGCGCGCTTGGCGGTCTTCTTCACCGAGGCAACCACTTCTTCAGCGGTGTGGGCGATGGTCTCGCCAACGTTGCCGGCGGTTTCTTTCACAGTTTCCACACCCTGCGACAGGGTCGCGGTGACGCCATTTCCGTTGCTCATGTTTTGCCTCCTGAGGGGCCAGTCAGTGATTTCGCTGGCGATGCTATACCGGCGCGGACGATCGTGGAACGGTCTTGTCGCAGCCCGTGAGCCGCCTTTGTGCTTGCCAGGCCGGCGCCATTAATCCGGCGCGGGTGGGAATCACGCATGAAACCACTTGAAAACAGCTTCCGCTGCGTAATCAGAACTTGCCGTAGTAGCCCTCCTTGAGCGCGTCGAACAGGTTCGCGGCGGTGTGCAATTCGCCGTCATACTCGATCTGTTCGTTGCCCTTTACCTCCACAACTGCGCCGTCCTGGAGTTCGAAACGGTAGGTGGTGTTCTCCAGATCGGCCTCCTTGACCAGCACGCCCTGGAACGCGGCAGGGTTGAAACGGAAGGTGGTGCAGCCCTTCAATCCCTGCGCGTGGGCGTAGCGGTAGATGTCCTTGAACTGCTCGTACGGGTAGTCAGTGGGGACGTTGGCGGTCTTGGAAATGGAGCTGTCCACCCACTTCTGCGCGGCGGCCTGGACATCCACGTGGGCCTTGGGCGAGATGTCGTCGGCGGCGATGAAGTAGTCCGGCAGGCGGGAGTCGTCCTGGTCGGCGAACGGCATCGCCCGTGGGTTCACCAGGTGCCGGTAGGCCAGCAGCTCGTAAGAGAACACGTCCACCTTCTCCTTGCTCTTGCGCCCCTCGCGGATCACGTTGCGGCTGTAGTGGTGGGCGAACGAGGGCTCGATGCCGTTGGAGGCGTTGTTGGCCAGCGACAGGCTGATGGTGCCGGTGGGGGCGATGGAGCTGTGGTGGGTGAAGCGGGCGCCGATCTCGGACAGCTCCTCCACCAGCTCCGGGGCCACGCTGGCGATGCGCTGCATGTAGCGGCTGTAGCGGGCATGCAGCACCTTGCCCTCGATCTGCTGGCCGGCGCGCCAGCCGTCGGGGGCCATTTCCGGGCGCTGGCGCAGCATGGCGGCGGTGACCTCGAAGGTCTCCTGCATGATCGGCGCCGGCCCTTTCTCGCGGGCCAGGCTGAGCCCGGTTTCCCACCCCGCCACGGCCATCTCGCGGGCGATGGCCTCGGTGAACTCGCAGGCGTCGGGCGCGCCATAGGTCATGCGCAGCATGGCCAGGGTGGAGCCCAGGCCCAGGAAGCCCATGCCGTGCCGGCGCTTGCGCAGGATTTCCTGGCGCTGCTGCTCCAGCGGCAGGCCGTTGACCTCCACCACGTTGTCGAGCATGCGGGTGAACACCCGCACCACCTCTTTGTATTCGTCCCAGTCGAACCGGGCCTGGTCGGTGAACGGCTCGCGCACGAAGCGGGTGAGGTTGACCGAGCCGAGCAGGCAGGCGCCATACGGGGGCAAGGGCTGTTCGCCGCAGGGATTGGTGGCGCGGATGTCCTCGCACCACCAGTTGTTGTTCATTTCGTTGACCCGGTCGATCAGGATGAAACCGGGTTCGGCGTAGTCATAGGTGGACACCATGATCATGTCCCACAGGTGCCGGGCTCTGATCTGGCCGTAGACGCGGCAGGCCACCAGGCCATCTTCGCGGACCACGTAGTCGCGGTGGGTGGGCCATTCGCGCCATTGCACGGCGGCCGGGTCGGCCAGGTCGAACTCGCCGGCTTCGTTCCGGCTCAGCGGGAACACCAGCGGCCACTCGGCGTCGTCGTCCACGGCCCGCATGAAGCCATCGGTGATCAGCAGCGACAGGTTGAACTGGCGCAGCCGGCCATCTTCGCGCTTGGCCCGGATGAAATCGCGCACATCCGGATGCGAGACGTCGAAGGTGCCCATCTGCGCGCCACGTCGGCCGCCGGCCGAGGAGATGGTGAAACACATCTTGTCGAAGATATCCATGAAGGACATCGGGCCGGAGGTGTGCGCGCCGGCCCCGGCCACGAACGCGCCGCGCGGGCGCAGCGTGCTGAACTCATAGCCGATGCCGCAGCCGGCCTTCAGGGTGAGCCCGGCTTCGTGGACCTTGCGCAGGATGCCGTCCATCGAATCTTCGAGCGTGCCCGAGACGGTGCAGTTGATGGTGCTGGTGGCCGGCTTGTGCGCCTGCGCGCCGGCATTGGAAATGATGCGGCCGGCGGGAATGGCGCCACGGCGCAGCGCCCAGGTGAAGCGCTCGCGCCAGTGCCGGCGCTTGTCCTCGGTGAGTTCGGCATCGGCCAGCGCGTGCGCCACGCGCAGGTAAGTGGCGTCGATATCCGCATCCAGCGCCTGGCCCTGCTTGGTCTTGAGCCGGTACTTCTTGTCCCAGATGTCCAGCGAGGCCGGCTGCAGCGGTACTTCGCCGGTGGCCAGCTCCGGGGGAATCACGTCCGTTTGCACCGTGCGCATTCGAGGCAGGCTCCATCGCGTGGTCACCGGGTGTGCCCGCTGGCGAACCCAACGCCTTGGGGCACTCTGGGTCGGCAGCGCAACATCTAGTGGCCGACCTGGTTCCAGCTTACGCCGGCACGGGGGCGTGTCAACGGCACGGAAGGTCGCAGCGACGGCCGCGGCCGGGGTCGATTTCATCGCCGGTTTAGCCGTCAGCGCACAGACTCATTCAGCTTGATTTACCGTATACGTGTTTTCCGCCCACCGGACTCCCATGCGACCGCTCCCGACCCTGCTCACGCTCGCGCTTGCCGCCGCCTTCGGAGGCTTTGTCGCTTCCGCCATCAACGCCCACCTGGACAACCGCGCTGAAGCGGCGCCGGCCACGCTGGCCATTCCGGCCACGGCCGCGCTGCCTGCATCGGTGGCCGGGCAGCCGGTGCCGTCGCTGGCGCCGATGCTGGAGCGGGTGATGCCGGCGGTGGTGAGCGTCAATACCAAGCAGGTGGTGCGGGTGCGCAACCCGTACTTCAACGACCCGTTCTTCCGCCGCCTGTTCCCGGAAGTGCCGCAGGAGCGCATCAATGAATCGCTCGGCTCGGGCGTGATCATCGATGCGGCCGAAGGCCTGGTGCTGACCAACCACCACGTGATCGAGAACGCCGACGACGTGCAGGTGACGCTGTCGGACGGGCGCACGGTCAAGGCCGAGTTCCTCGGTTCGGACCGCGACACCGACGTGGCGCTGATCCGCATTCCGGCCGACAAGCTCACCGCGCTGCCGCTGGGTGACAGCACGCAGCTGCGCGTGGGCGACTTCGTGGTGGCCATCGGCAACCCGTTCGGCTTCAGCCAGACGGTCACCTCGGGCATCGTGTCGGCGGTGGGCCGCACCGGCATCCGCGGGCTGGGCTACCAGAACTTCATCCAGACCGATGCGTCGATCAACCCGGGCAACTCCGGCGGCGCACTGGTCAACCTGCAGGGCCAGCTGGTGGGCATCAACACCGCCAGCTTCAACCCGCAGGGCAGCATGGCCGGCAACATCGGCCTGGGCCTGGCCATTCCGACCAACCTGGCGCGCGATGTGGTGGACCAGCTGATCAAGCACGGCGTGGTGGTGCGCGGCACGCTGGGCATCGAAGCGCAGAACCTGACCCAGGCGCTGGCGCAGAACCTGGGCCTGAGCGAAGCGCGCGGCGCGTTGATCACCCGCGTGCTGGCCGGTTCGGGCGCCGCGGCCGCCGGGCTCAAGCCGGGCGATGTGGTGGTGGCGGCCAACGGCCAGCGGGTGGACGGCGCGGTGGCGCTGCACAATGTGGAGGGCCTGCAGCCGGTGGGCAGCGCGCTGACCCTGGACGTTCGCCGCGATGGCAAGCCGCTGCAGCTCAAGGCCACGTTGAAGGAACAGGCGCGCGCGGTTGCCGGTGAATCGCTGGATCCGCGGTTGAGCGGCGCCACCTTCGTCGACCTGCCCGAGACGCTGCGCCAGGCCGGCAGCAGCGGGGTCATGGTCAGCGACGTCAAGCGCGGCAGCCGCGCAGCGAATTCCGGTCTGGCCGCCGGCGATCTGATCATCCAGGCCAGCGTGGGTGAATTCGCCGACCTGGCCAGCTGGCGCGCCAATTTCCAGCAGCGCCCGCAGCAGCTGGTGCTGCGCGTGGTGCGCGGCAATGCGCGCGGCGAGCTGGAGATGCGCTGAACCGGTCAGGCAACCTTCGCATCCGGATCACGCCAGCTGACACCACCTACACCCTGCCAGTGCTATTACCTTGAGTTCGCTTCGACCGGCATGGCCTGCGGTCACCTTCCCCATCGCTTACTACGGAGATACACGATGAGCCCCACCAATACCGAAAACCTCAAGGAACACCTGGGTGAAGCCGGTTCGCACCTGAAGTCGGCGGCCAGCGCTGCCGGCGGTGCGATCAAGGGCGCCACCGGCGCGGCCGGCGACGAACTGCGTATCGGCAAGGCCAACGTCAAGGCCGAGCTTTCCGACACCGCACTGTCCGGGCTGGCTGCTGCTGAATTCGGCGGTGCCGCTGCGAAGGAACAGGTGGATGCGCTGATGGACAAGGGCAAGGACCTGGTCGACAGCGCTGCCGAGCTGATCCGCGAGCGCCCGCTGGCCTCGTTTGGCGTGGCGTTTGCCGCCGGCTGGATCATCGCCAAGCTTGCCCGCAGCGGCGACAAGTAAGTCGGCGTGAGCGATCAAGCACAGTCGACGCCCGACGGTGGAGCGGCAACGCCTCCACCCGATGGCGATGCCGGCCAGCGCGCGCCGCGCCTGGATGAAAGCATCCGCGAGGTCGGCCAGGCCGGCCGCGCGACGGTGGATTCGGCCAAGCACACGCTGCGTTCGCTGCGCCGCTTGGCCTCGTTCGAATTCGCGCTGGCACGCAGTGCGTTCGGCCGCGCGTTGGCCTGGAGCGGGGTGGCGATCGTGTTCGGCGCCTCGGCCTGGCTGCTGCTGGCGGGCACGCTGATCGCGCTGATGCAGCGCTGGGGCCTGTCCTGGTTCCATTCGCTGTTGATCACCTCGCTGGTAAGCCTGGCGATGACCGGCTATGCCATCTGGCGGGTGTCGTTCTTCTTCCGCCATACCGGCATGCATGCCACCCGCCGCCAGCTGTCGCGGCTGGGCCTGTTCGATGAGCCCACCGAAGACGATCCCGATGCGGATGTGCGGGCACCGGAGCGTACGCCATGAAGTTCGAAGCCCTGCGCCACCGCGTCAAGCGGGCTGAACAGGTGGTCGCGATCCGGGTCGACGAGACCCAGTGCAGCTGGTTCACCCTCAGCCAGGCCTGGCGCGAAGGCTGGACTCCCCTGCGCATCATCAGCGTGGGCCTGGCCGGTGGTTTCCTGGCCGGCAAGCTGGAGCCCGGCAGCACCCGTTTCCACGGCGCCCGCTGGCTGCAGATGATCGGTTCGGTGTCCAACCTGCTGGCCAGCGCACAGGCCGCGTTCGCCTCGATGCAGGCCAGCGAGGCGGCCGATACCGCCGAACAGGCCGCCGACAAGGTGGATGAAGCGGTGGACGATGCAGTGGGTCCGGCGCCGGTGACCCAGGTGCGCGCGGCGCCCGCTGCCGCGGCCCCACGGGCCAAGGTAACCGCCACGCAGGAGGCGGCACAGCCGCAGCCGGCGGAAGCGGCCACCGACCTTTCCGAACGTTGATGCATCGCCCCACCCACGGTGGGGCGCTACCGGTTTTCCACCACGCCGCACGCACCCGGGTTGCCCAATAATGCGTCTCCTATCCAGCGTGCGACCTGCATGAGCGTTCCTGCGACCCTCCCTCCCGACGCTCCCCTGCCGGTACCGGTACCGCCGCCGCCGCGTCCGCGCGCGCCGATGTCGCTGGTGGTGCTGGCCATGCTGGCGGTGGCGTTCACCCTGTGGGCCGCGCAGGAAATCATCCTGCCGATATTGCTGGCCATGTTCTTCGCACTGGTCGGCAACCCGATCCTGCGGCTGCTGGGCCGGCTGTGGGTTCCGCGCTTCCTGGCCGCGGTGCTGGTGATCGGGGTGGGATTGAGCGGCACGGCCGCGCTGGGCGTGCAGCTGGTGGGCCCGGCGATGGAGTGGGCGCAGGAAGCCCCGCAGCAGCTGCGCAAGGTGGCCCGCCAGGTGCAGAACCTGACCAAGCCGGTGCAGCAGGCCAACCAGGCGGCGGAGAACTTCGCGCGCGTGGCCGGTGGCGAAGGCAGCCGCCGGGTGCAGGTGGTGCGCACCCAGCTGGATGACCCGTACAAGGTGCTGACCCGGGCGCCTCGGCTGGCCGCCTCGGTGCTGGCGGTGGTGCTGCTGACCCTGTTCTTCATGATCTATGGGCAGAACCTGCAGAAACATGCCATCGCGCTGTTCCCCAGCCGCCAGCAGCAGCGGTTCACCACCGACATCCTGCGTTCGATCGAGCGTGAGGTGTCGCGCTATGTATTGACCATCACCGTGATCAACACCCTGGTGGGGCTGATCTTCTCCGGGGTGCTGTTGCTGCTGGGCATCAGCCTGCAGGAAGCGCTGCTGTGGGGCACCGTGGCGGCGCTGCTGAACTTCGCCCCGTACGTGGGCCCGCTGATCGGGGTGACGCTGATGTTGCTGATGGGCTTCGTGGAGTTCAGCGACCCGTTCAAGGCACTGCTGCCGGCGGCGTGCTACCTGGCCCTGCACACCATTGAAGGCCAGGTGGTGACCCCGATCGTGCTGGGCCGGCAGATGGCCATTTCGCCGCTGATCCTGATCCTGGCACTGATGGTGTTCGGCTGGCTGTGGGGCATGGTGGGCCTGCTGCTCTCGGTTCCCCTGCTGGTCTGCATCAAGCTGGTGCTGGCCCGCCTGGACGGCACCCAAGGGTGGGCCAAGCTCCTGGAGTAGAGCGACGCCCTGCGTCGCTGCCCCCACAGGCGTAGAATGGGCGGGTGAATTTTCCTGTCCTAGCCATCACCCTCGACCTCGACGACACCTTGTGGCCGTTCGCCCCCATCGGCGCCCGCATCGACCAGGTGTTGTACGAGTGGATGCTCCAGCACAGCCCCGCCACCGCCGCGATGTATCCGGTGGCGGCGATGCGCGAACTGCGCGAGCGCTCCTTCCGCGATAACCCGCAGCTGCACTACGACCTGAGCGCCCTGCGCCGGCTCACGCTGCGCGAGGCGCTGGAAAACAGCGGGGCCGACCTGGCCCTGCTGGAACCGGCCTACGAGGCGTTCTACGCCGCGCGCAACCAGGTGGAGTTCTACCCCGATGCGGTGGACGCGCTGGCCCGCATCGCGGCCCGGGTGCCGGTGGCCGCACTGAGCAACGGCAACGCCGACCTGGCCCGGATCGGGCTGGACCACCACTTCGCCTTCCAGCTGGGTTCGCGCGAACACGGCGCGGCCAAGCCGGCCGCCAGCATCTTCCACGCCGCCTGCGACCGCTTGGGCGTGCCCCCGGCGCAGGTGCTGCACGTGGGCGACCACATCGAAATGGACGTGGTGGGCGCGATGCAGGCGGGGCTGCGCGGCTGCTGGATCAACCGCGTCGAACACACCTGGCACCATCCCTCACTGCAGCCTGACCTGCAGTTCGACACCCTGACCGGGCTGGCCGACTGGCTCGATGCGAACGCATCGCTGCAGCACGCCTGACCACGAACGGAGCACGACCCCGCATGACCCAGATCACCGGTTTCACCACCGATTCGGCCAAGGCCCTGCCGCTGCATGTCATGGAGCGCGAACAGTTCGCGGCATGGCGCGCGCAGCAGAGCCCGGCCCTGGTTGCCTGGCTGGATGCGCAGCACTTCAACGGCAGCGGCGGCAGCGTGGTGCTGCTGCCGGGCGAACACGGCCTGGCCGGCGCCATCGTCGGCGTGGGCGACCCGGGCGATGCCTATGCCTACGCGCACGCCCCGTTCGCGCTGCCCGAAGGCAGCGTGTGGCAGCTGGCCGATGCGCTGCCGACCAACATCGAAACCCTGCTGCACCTGGGCTGGGGCCTGGGCAGCTACCGCTTCGCGCGCTACCGCAAGCCCAACCGCGCCCCGGCGCAGCTGGTGGCCAGCCCGGCCGCCGAAGTGCGCGACGTGATCACCGCCAGCCTGCGCGTGCGCGACTGGGTGAACACGCCCACCGAGGACATGGGCCCGCAGCAGCTGGAAGACGCCGCGCGTGAGCTGGCCGCCGCCCATGGTGGCCAGTGCGAGGTGATCACCGGTGATGCGCTGCTGGAGCAGAATTTCCCGGCCATCCACGCGGTGGGCCGCGCCTCGCACCGCGCGCCGCGCCTGATCGCGCTGCGCTGGGGCCAGGCCGGCCGCCCGCACGTGGCACTGGTGGGCAAGGGCGTGTGCTTCGATACCGGCGGGCTGGACATCAAGCCGGCCGATGGCATGCGCAACATGAAGAAGGACATGGGCGGTGCCGCGCACGCACTGGCGCTGGCCGGGCTGATCATGGCCCAGGAGCTGCCGGTGCAGCTGACCCTGCTGATTGCCGCGGTGGAAAACGCGATCGGCCCGGATGCCTTCCGCCCGGGCGAAGTGATCGCCACCCGCAAGGGCCTGAGCATCGAGATCGACAACACCGACGCCGAAGGCCGGCTGGTGCTATGCGATGCGCTGACCTACGCCAGCGAACAGCAGCCGGAAATCGTGCTGGATTTCGCCACGCTCACCGGTGCGGCGCGCATCGCGCTCGGCCCGGACCTGCCGGCGCTGTTCAGCAACAATGACAGCCTGGCCCAGCAGTGGCTGCAGGCCGGCGAAACCACCCGCGACCCGGTCTGGCGCATGCCGCTGTGGCGCCCGTACCTGCGTTACCTGCACAGCGGCATTGCCGACCTGGCCAACGCCGGTTCGCGCATGGCCGGTTCGGTGACGGCGGCGCTGTACCTGGAGCGCTTCATTGCCGAAGGCCAGGTGTGGGCGCACCTGGATGTGTACGCCTGGAATGACGGTGAACGCCCGGGCCGCCCGGCCGGCGGCGAGGCGCTGGCGCTGCGCTCGGCGTGGTCGATGTTGAAGACGCGATACGCGTAAGGCAGGACCGCACAGATCCCCGCCCCGGCGGGGATCTTTCGTTAAACCTTGTCGAAAATGTGAATATCCGGGCGACCGGTGTTCTGACACCATGGCTGCACCCACCCCCTCACGTTCGAGAAGGCAGGTAACGGCCCATGTCGCTCTTCCGCTATACCCGCGCCGGCCGTGAGCCGGACGCCCCGCGCCCCCCGCATTCACCGCTGCTGTGGATCGCGCTGATCGCCTTGATCGCCGGCGCGCTGGTGCTGGCCTTCGCCTGGCTGGCCGGCTGGCTCGGCCGCGACCGCGCCACCGTGCAGACCTTCACCGACACCATCGAAGCCACCGGTGCCAACCACCCCGGGTTCCGCCGTGCGCACAGCAAAGGCGCCTGCGTGAGCGGCAGCTTCCAGGGCACCCCGGAAGGCGCCGCGCTGAGTTCGGCGCGGGTATTCCGCCAGCAGCAGGTGCCGGTACTGGGCCGCCTCTCGATCGGTGGCGGCGATCCGCACGGTGCCGACGCCAATGCGCGCGTACGCAGCATGGCGCTGCAGCTGGTCAGCGATGACGGCCAGGAATGGCGCACGGCGATGAACAGCTTCCCGTTCTTCGCGGTGCCCACCACCGAGGCGTTCCTGGAACAGACCCGCGCCGGCATTCCCGACCCGGCCACCGGCAAGCCGGACCCGGCGAAGATGGCGGCCATCGCGGCCAAGTACCCGTCCGCGCGCGCCTTCGGCGAATGGGCCAAGACCGCGCCGTGGTCCACCAGCTGGGCCAACACCACCTACAACGGGGTGAACAGCTTCCGCTTCACCAATGCCGACGGCCACACCGACGTGGTGCGCTGGAGCATGCGCCCGCTGGCGCCGTTCGAAGCGATGGATGCGGAGCAGCGCAAGCAGGCCAGCCTGGATTACCTCAGCGAGGAGTTCCAGCAGCGGCTGGCCAAGGGGCCGGTGCAGTGGGAGATGTGGGCCACCCTTGCCGCAGAGGGCGATGCGGTGAACGATCCTTCGATTCCGTGGCCGGAAGACCGCCGCCAGGTGAAGCTGGGCACGCTCACCCTGACCGCACTGCAGCCGCAGGCCGGCGGTGCCTGCAACAACCTCAACTTCGACCCGCTGATCCTGCCCAGCGGCATTGCCGGCAGCGATGACCCGATCCTGGCCGCGCGTTCGGCGGTGTATTCCGAATCGTTCAACCGCCGCGAGCGCGAAGTGGCCAGCGGCAAGGAGAAGGCGCGATGAGCCGTGATGCCGGGCATTTCAACCTCACCGCGCGCGTGCTGCACTGGCTGATGGCGGTGCTGATCCTGACCATGCTGTTCGTGGGCGTCACCATGGTGGCCTCGCTGCACTGGCGGCCGATGCTGGTAGACCTGCACCGGCCACTGGGCATCGCGATCCTGCTGCTGGCGCTGGTGCGGCTGGTCAACCGGTTGCGGCATCGGCCGCCACCTTTGCCGGCCGATCTGCCGGCCTGGCAGGCTGCTGCGGCGCACGCCTCGCACTGGCTGTTGTACGGGCTGATGCTGGCCATGCCGCTGGTGGGATGGGCGATGCTGTCGGCCGGTGGCTACCCGATCCAGATGTGGAAAGGCGTGCTGCTGCCGCCGATCCTGCCGCACGACGTGGCGCTGTATGCCGCGCTGCGCAGTGCGCACAGCCTGCTGGCGTATGTGTTGTTCGCCACGGTGGTGCTGCACCTTAGCGCAGCGCTGTTCCACCTGTGGGTGCGGCGCGATGGGGTGTTCCAGGCGATGGCGAAGGGGAAGGACGGGTAACGTCACACGACCAACGGTCGTGTGCTACCCGGGTGGCTGCAGGCACCGCGCAGCCACGCAGGGCGTGGCTCTACAGCCAGCCTTTCTGCCGGGCGAGGCGGTAGGCTTCGATGCGGTTGGCTACGCCCAGCTTGCCTATGCATTCGGAGAGGTAGTTGCGCACCGTGCCGTGCGACAGCCCCAGCTGCGTGGCGATCTCGCTGGCCGAGCGGCCGTCGCCGGACAGGCGCAGCACCTGGCGTTCGCGGTCGTTGAGCGGGTCGGCCTGCGACCACGCATCCAGCGCCAGTTGCGGGTCGATGGCACGGCCACCGTGCTGCACCTGGCGCAGGGCGTCGGCCAGCTTCTCCGCCGGTGCGTCCTTGAGCAGGTAACCGCACACGCCGGCATCCAACGCGCGGCGCAGGAAGCCCGAGCGCGCGAAGGTGGTCACGATCACCACCTTGATCGGCAGCGCATGTCGGGCGATGCGCTGCGCCAGCTCCAGCCCTGACAACCCCGGCATTTCGATATCGGTGACCAGGATGTCCGGCTGCAGCTGCTGCAGCATCCGCCAGGCGGCCTCCCCATCGGCGGCGGCGCCGAGCACCTCGATATCCGGCTCCAGCCCGAGCAGCGCCGACAAGGCACCGCGCACCATCGCCTGGTCTTCGGCCAATACGATGCGGATCATGGCAGTGCCTCATTGGTCAGCGGGGTCGCACTCATTGTCGTGGCTACTGCGGCGGTCTTGCCCGGTAGCGGCACCTGCACCACCACCGTGGTGCCCTGCCCGCGCGGCGAGTGAACCTGCAGGGTGCCGCGCAGCGCGGCCACGCGTTCGCGCATGCCGGTGAGACCATTGCCATCGGCCTGCACATCGCCACGCCCGTCGTCGCGGATCTGCAGGCTCAGGCTGCGACCGTCCTGGGAGAACTCGACCCAGGCCTGGTGCGCGTCGGCATGCCGCACGATGTTGGTGGCCGCCTCGCGCAGCACCAGCGCCAGGCCGCGTTCGATCTCCACCGGCATCGGCGGCGGCGGGCTGTAGTGCAGGTGCACGTGCTGGCATTCCAGCAGCAGCCGCGCGGCCGCCAGTTCCGCGGCGAGATCGCTGGCGCGGATGCCGGTGACGGCGCTGCGCACCTCGGACAGCGCCTGCCGCGCGATCGCTTCGGCCTCGCTTACTTCCAGCCGTGCGCGCTCGGGATCGCGGTCGAACAGCTTGCGCGACAGCTCCAACTTCAGGGTGATCAGCGACAGCGTGTGACCGAGCAGGTCGTGCAGGTCGCGGCCGATGCGCTCGCGCTCGGCGGTGGCGGCCAGCCGTCGCACTTCATCCTGGGACAGCTGCAGGGCCGCATCGCGATCCTTGTTGGTGCTTTCCACATTGATGACAACGCCGATGATGAACGCCATCGACGGAATCCATACCACCAGCTGCCAGTGATAACCCACCCACAGCGCGATGGCCACGAAGGCGGCGTTGAGCACCACCAGCTGCGCGAGGTAGCGCCAGGCGCTGCCGGTACGGCACACCCGCAACGTGACGCAGCCGAAGATGAAATAGCTGATGCCCGACGGATACCACGGCAGCAGCGCCAGGCCCATGGCCACCATGGCCAGCGCGTAACGCGGCGCGTGCCGGCGCGGCGACAGCAGCTGGCGCGCGTACAGCGCCAGGAACACCGGGTAGGTCAGCAGGGTCAGCCACAGCCACGTAAGGGTGTAGCCGCTGCCAAACATCGGGGTAAGGAACACCCAGCCGGTCCACAACAGGTGCACCGCGTCGGACCAGGCCGGCTTGCCGGCGCGCAGGTTGTCGGCAACGGCCGAATCCGGGGCAGGTCGCAGAAGGGAGGAGAGCCAGCGGGGCGGCATGGTGGGTTCCCGGTCGTGGGGGCGAGGCGCGATCATGGCAGTTTCCTCTCGATGTTATGGGGATGACGGCCGTAGAGCCACGCCCTGCGTGGCTGCGCGGTGCCAGGGTTTACGTCGCGCCTGTGGCAAGAGCAGACACGCGTGGCGTGTCCCTACGATCCGGAATCGGCCCCAGCCTCGCCAGTGGGCCTCATCACGCCACTTGGGTGACAGCTGTCACTGCCCGCCGCCCCGCCGGGCGGGCATCCTGTGCCCCAGCCGGTCCCCGTCCGGTTTGCCCGTGACTCCCGTTGCGGTCACACTCGGCCCGATTCCACGTCCAGACTCACGATGAACGCATCCGCTGAACTGCTCAAGGAACTCCGCATCGACCGCAAGAAGGCCGCGGCCCCGCCGCCTTCGTCGCCACGCCGTGGCCTGTGGATCGTCCTTACCATTGTCGCGCTGCTGGTCCTGGGCGGTATCGCCTGGGTCGTGTTCGGCCGCGAGCGCCCGATCGAGGTGACCACCGCGCCGGTGGTGGCCATCCAGCAGGGTACCGCCAGCAGCTCGGTGCTCGACGCCAGCGGCTACGTGGTGGCCCGGCGCATGGCCACGGTATCGGCCAAGATCACCGGCAAGGTCCGCGAAGTGATGATCGAGGAAGGCATGCGGGTTGAAGAAGGCCAGGTGATGGCCACCCTCGACCCGATCGATGCCAACGCCCAGCGCAGCCTGTCGTCCTCGCAGCTGGAAGCGGCCCGCAGCCAGCTCGCCGGCCTGCAGGCGCAGGTGGCCCAGGCCGATGCCGAAGCCGGGCGCCTGCAGACGCTGGTGGGCCAGCAGCTGGTTTCGCGCTCGCAGTTCGACCTGGCCATGGCCCAGCGCGACAGCCTGCGCGCGCAGCTGCGCACCGCCCAGCGCAATACCAAGGTGGCCGGCGACGCGCTGGCCATTGCCGACCTGGGCGTGGACAACAACATCGTGCGCGCGCCGTTCTCCGGCGTGGTCACCGCCAAGGCCGCGCAGCCGGGCGAGATCGTGTCGCCGCTGTCGGCCGGTGGCGGCTTCACCCGTACCGGTATCGGCACCATCGTGGACATGGATTCGCTGGAGATCGAAGTAGAGGTGGGCGAGGCCTTCATCGGCCGCGTGCACCCGAAGATGCCGGTGGAGGCCACGCTCAATGCGTACCCGGAGTGGAAGATTCCGGCCGAAGTGATCGCCATCATCCCCACCGCCGACCGCGGCAAGGCCACGGTCAAGGTACGCGTGGCGCTGAAGGTGAAAGACCCGCGCATCGTGCCGGAAATGGGCGTGCGGGTGAGCTTCCTGGAAGCGGCCGCACCGGCCCAGGCCGAAGCCCCCAAGGGCGTTCGCGTGCCGGCGGCGGCGCTGGTCGAGCGCGACCAGAAGACGGTGGCGTTCGTGGTGGGCGATGACAAGCGTGTGCAGCAGGTACCGGTCACGGTGGGCGTGGCGCTCAACAACGACCGCCAGGTCACCGCCGGCCTCACCGCCGGCCAGCAGGTGGTGAGCAACCCGCCGCCGGAACTGCGCGATGGCAGCGCGGTCGTGGAAAAGCAGGCGCAGTAAAGCAAGGCGGTGCCGCGACCTGGTCGCGAGCCGACGATGTGCGATTCCCGTGCCGGCCCGGCGCGCATGCGCGCGGCTGCCTGCAGGGCTTCTTCTTCCAATGCATCACGGAGAACCACCCATGTCCACCCTGGTTTCGCTCCGCAACATCACCAAGACCTACCAGCGCGGCCCCGAGAAGGTGCAGGTGCTGCACGGCATCGACCTGGACATCCAGCGCGGCGACTTCGTCGCCCTGATGGGCCCGTCCGGCTCGGGCAAGACCACCCTGCTCAACCTCATCGGCGGGCTGGATACGCCCAGCGGCGGCGAGATCGAGATCGAAGGCGAGCGCATCGACCGCATGTCCGGCGGGCAGCTGTCCACCTGGCGCAGCCACCATGTCGGCTTCGTGTTCCAGTTCTACAACCTGATGCCGATGCTCACCGCGCAGAAGAACGTGGAACTGCCGCTGCTGCTCACCCACCTGGGTGCGGCGCAGCGCAAGCGCAATGCCGAAATCGCGCTCACCCTGGTCGGCCTGGCCGACCGCCGCAGCCACCGCCCCAATGAACTGTCCGGCGGCCAGCAGCAGCGCGTGGCGATTGCCCGGGCGATCGTGTCCGACCCGACGTTCCTGATCTGCGATGAGCCCACCGGCGACCTGGACCGTGCCTCGGCCGAGGAGATCCTGTTGCTGCTGCAGCAGCTCAACCGCGAGCACGGCAAGACCATCATCATGGTCACCCACGACCCCAAGGCTGCCGAGTACGCCACCCATACGGTGCACCTGGACAAGGGTGAGCTCGCCGAAGCACCTGCGGCCCACTGACGGAGGTCACTGCGATGAAGTATTTCTCGCTCATATGGGCGCAGCTGTTCCGCAGCAAGACGCGGACCCTGCTGACCCTGCTCTCGGTGGTGGCCGCGTTCCTGCTGTTTGGCATGCTCGATTCGGTGCGCGTGGCGTTCAGTTCGGGCGGCAGCGTGGAAGGCGCCAACCGGCTGATCGTGGCCTCGCGCCTGTCCATCACCCAGTCCCTGCCGATCCGCCTGGACGCGCAGGTGCGCCAGGTCCCCGGAGTAAAGGATGTAACGTCGGGCATGTGGTTCGGCGGCATCTACCAGGACCCGAAGAACTTCTTCGCCAACTTCTCGGTGGCGCCGAACTACTTCGATGTGTACCGCGAACTGCAGCTGCCGCCGGAGCAGCTCAAGGCCTTCCAGGACACCCGCACCGGTGCGGTGGTGGGCGAAACGCTGGCCAAGGAATTCGGCTGGAAGATCGGCGACACCGTTCCCCTGCAGGCCACCATCTTCCCGCGTGGCGGCAGCAACGACTGGCCGCTGCAGCTGGTGGGCATCTTCCGCTCCAAGGACCGCACCCTGGCAGCGAATGAAGAGCGCCAGCTGATGATGAACTGGAAGTACTTCGACGAAAGCAACGACTACATCAAGAACCAGGTGAGCTGGTTCACGGTCACCCTGGACAACCCGGACCACTCCTCGCGCGTGGCCCAGGCCATCGATGCGATCTCGGCCAATTCGGACCATGAAACCAAGACCCAGACCGAATCGGCGTTCCAGCAGGCCTTCGTCAAGCAGTTCGCCGATATCGGCCTGATCGTCACCTCGATCATGGGCGCGGTGTTCTTCACCCTGCTGCTGCTCACCGGCAACACCATGGCCCAGGCGGTGCGCGAACGCGTGCCCGAACTGGCCACCCTGAAGACACTGGGCTTCAAGGACAGCACCGTGCTCACGCTGGTGATGATTGAATCGGTGCTGCTGATCGGGCTGGGCGGTGCCATCGGCATGGGTCTGGCCGCGACCATCCTGCCGCTGCTGGCACCGAAGACCCAGGGTCTGCTGCCGCCGCATGTGCCGACGCAGACATGGCTGATGGGCGTGGGCCTGATCCTGCTGATCGGTGTGGTGGTGGGCCTGCTGCCGGCGCTGCGCGCCAAGCGGCTGAAGATCGTCGATGCCCTGGCGGGCCGCTGAGGAGAACCGACATGAAGAAGCAATGGTTGAGCAATCTGTTGTCGGTGCTGCTGCTGGCCGTGATGCTGGTGGTGTGGATCATGCTGCCCTGGCCGGGCGTGCTGGCGGTGGCCGTCGCGGTGCTGCTGTGGCTGCTGTTCACCCGCAGCGGGCGGCTGGCACTGGCGGCCACGCGCATCGGCGTGGCCAGCCTGCCGCAGCGCTGGGGCGCCTCGTCGGTGGTGGTGGTGGGCATTGCCGGCGTGGTCGGCGTGCTGGTGGCGATGCTGGCGATGGGCCAAGGCTTCCAGGCCACGCTCAACAGCACCGGCGATGACAGCACCGCCATCGTGCTGCGCGGCGGTTCGCAGGCCGAAACCAATTCGGTGATCACCCGCGACCAGGTACCGCTGTTGTCCACCCTGCCCGGCGTGGCCAAGGATGCGCAGGGCCGGCCGATGATTTCGCCGGAGCTGTCGCAGGTGGTCAATGTGGTCTCCAAGGGCGATGGCACCGACGTCAACGCGCAGTTCCGCGGTGTGGGTGAAATGGCCTGGGCGGTGCATGACAAGGTCAAGATCACCGAAGGCCGCCGCTTCAAGCCCGGCCTGCGCGAGATCGTGGTCGGCAAGGGCGCGCAGGGGCAGTTCCGTGGCCTGGAGGTAGGCAAGAAGCTCACCCTGGGCAACCAGCAGTGGACCGTGGTGGGCGCCTTCGGCTCAGGCGATGCGCACGATTCGGAACTGTGGACCGATGCCGAAACGCTGGCCAATACCTACCAGCGCAGCGCGTGGCAGTCGATCAGCGTGCGCACCGACGGCAAGGCCGGGTTCGACCAGTTCAAGGCTGGCGTGGCCGCCGACCCGCGCCTGAAGCTGGACGTGGAAACAACTCGCGCCTACTACGCCAAGCAGGGCGGTGGCCTGAACACCCTGATCAAGGTGCTGGGCACGGTGATCGGCGCGATCATGGCAGTCGGTGCGGTGTTTGGCGCGCTCAACACCATGTATGCGGCGGTGGCCACCCGCGCGCGTGAGATCGCCACGATGCGGGCGATCGGGTTCCGTGGCGTGCCGGTGGTCACCGCGATCATGCTGGAAACCATGTTGCTGGCGCTGATCGGCGGGTTACTGGGCGGGTTGGTCGCGTGGGCCATCTTCAACGGCTACAGCGTGTCCACCATCGGCAGCAACTTCAGCCAGGTGGTGTTCCAGTTCAAGGTCTCGCCCGAGCTGCTGTGGAGCGGCCTGAAGTGGGCGCTGGGCATCGGGCTGGTGGGTGGATTGTTCCCCGCACTGCGTGCGGCGCGGTTGCCGATCACCACGGCGTTGCGGGAAACCTGAGCAAGAGAAAGGCCGTGCCCCCGAGGGGGCACGGTGGCGGCATCATTCCGCCCGACACTCGATCTTTCCAGCGTTGCGGGCGCACAGGTATGCAACGCTGCTGCTGCCAAACGGGGGCGTGCCAATCACCTGCACGCCAGCCCAACCGGCCCGCTGCACGAAGTACGGCGCCAATGAACGTTGGTACACCAGCCTGCGCGGGCTGCCGTCGGGATACAGGAAGTCATCCGCCTTCTCCTGGATCACCCAGTTCCAGTCCCTCGAATTCAAGTACTCCCACTGACGGGTTTCGTAGTCGAAGTAGAACTCGACGTAACCCAGCTCGGACGTGAGAATCTTCAGCTTCGCGATCAACGGCGCCGCACCAAGAAGCTGGGATTCGAAACGCAGGATGCGGCCATGCTCGGTATCGGCCCGCAAGTAATCGAATCGGATTGAGCGGGTGAGCATGCGCCGCACCGTTTCACGCGCCTCCATGCGCCTGGGATTGAGATCGGAAACGTGGTGCCCCCACAGGATGCTGTCGCTCTGCGGCTTTTCCATCATCACGTGCGGCGATCCCGGTGGCTGCAGCCCCACGGTTCCCCACTCGTCCACGAACTCGCCCCGGGTGTAGTCGTAGAGCTTCATCAGCGCGTTGTACTGCGTGCGTATCCACGGCGCAGGCACGAAATGCGTGGCCACCAGCTCCCCGCCCTCGTTGGTGACTTGGAATCCCTGGATGTTGGTCTGGCTGGCGCCCTGGTAGACATAGTGCGAGCCGACCCCGAGCGAGCGCGCCTTCGCGTACATCTCGGCATCCGTGCACATGTAGCACGGCTGCGCGACGGGATCTTCCACGGAGGCCATGGCCGGGTAGGGCAACGCGGCCAACAGCAACCACCACAATCTCTTCATCATCTGCTCCCTGAATGCCCGCACACGCGGGTCATGGCAGTTCAGCAGTCGCGGGTAGCCGTGGATATCGGAACGGTCGGAATATCAACGCGTTGCACGCGCCATTTGGAATGATGCGATGTGCTCAGCCACGCAGGGCGTGGCTCTACGATTGCCACATCGCACGTAGTGCCACGCCCTGCGTGGCAGCGCGAGCCCCGGCCGATCGACCACCCAAAGGGTTGAGCCACGCCCTGCGTGGCTGCGGGATGTCAGGCCCGCGCAGCAGCCCGCGAACGCCACAAACTGTCGCCAATGAACAGCAACAGCCCGGTCCAGATCGCAGCAAAGCCGATCGCCTTGGCGGTGTCGAACGGTTCGCGGAAGAAGAACACGCCCAGCAGCAGGCCCAGGCTGGGGGCGATGTACTGCAGGATGCCCACCAGCGAGAGCGGGATGCGCTTCACGCCATAGGCAAAGCCAATCAACGGCAGTGCGGTCACCGCGCCGCCCAGGATCAGCAGCAGGTCATTGCGCCAGCCCCAGCCGCTGAAGAACGCGCCACCGTGGCCGTTCTCGCTCCACAGCGCGAAACCGATCGCCGGCAGGAACAGATACAGGCTTTCAATGCCCAACCCGGCCACCGGGTCCACCGAAATCATCTTGCGCAGCAGGCCGTACAGGCCGAACGAGCAGGCCAGCCCCAGCGCGATCCACGGCGGGGTGCCGGCGTCGAGGGTCAGCCACGCCACGCCGAGTGCGGCGCAGCCCACCGCCAGCCACTGCAGGCCGCGCAGGCGCTCCTTGAGCACCACCACGCCCAGCACCACGCTTACCAGCGGGTTGATGAAGTAGCCCAGGCTGGTTTCGATCACATGCCCGGCGTTGATCGCCCAGATGTACAGGCCCCAGTTGAACGCGATGGCCATGCTGCTCAGGGCCAGGGTGGGCAGCGCGCGCGGCTGGGCGGCGATCTGCTTCCACCAGCCGGTGCCGTTGCTCAGCAGCAGCCAGGCCACCACCAGCACCGTGCTCCAGATGATGCGGTGGGCGATGATCTGCTGCGAGGGCACCGCCTTGAGCAGGTGCCAGTACACCGGCACCAGCCCCCACAGGGTGAAGGTGAAGGCGGTGATGGCCAGGTCACGGCGCTGTTCCTGCAGGGGCGTCCTTTCCAGCGCGCTCATTTGCGGCGGGTCCGCGCCAGGGTCAGCACCAGCACGCCGGCCAGGATCACGCCCATGGCCAGCAGGTCATGCGGGCCGAAATGCTCATGCCCGATCAGCGCGCCCAGCAACACGGCGATCACCGGGTTCACGTAGGCGTAGCTGGCGGCCAGCGCCGGGCGCACGTTCTGCAGCAGCCACACATAGGCGGTGAAGGCCACGATGGAGCCGAACATGCACAGGTAGGTCACCGCCAGCAGCCCATTCATGGTGGGCCAGGTGGTGGGACGTTCGCCGGTGGCCAGGCCGAGGGCGACCAGCATCACGCCGCCGCACAGCATCTGGCCGGCGGCGGTCATGAACGGGCTGGGCAGGTCCAGGCTGCGTGCCCAGACCGAGCCGAAGGCCCAGCCGATGGGGGCGATCAGCAGCAGCACCAGGCCCTGCGGCGAGGCGGTGAGGCTGCTGCCGGCGTTGAGCCAGACCACGCCCAGGAAGCCGATGGCGATGCCCAGCCACTCGCCCCGGGTGGCGTGCTGCCCACGGACGGCCCCGAACAGGGCCATCCACAGCGGCACCGAGGCCACGGCGGTGGCGGCCAGGCCGGAGGAGACGGTGCGCTCGGCCAGCACCACCATGCCGTTGCCCAGCACCAGCATGGTCAGGCCCATGATGGCCAGGTTGCGCCATTGACGGCCGGTGGGCGCGGCCATGCCGCGCCAGCGCAGCACCGCGTACATCAGGGTGCCGGCCACGATGAAACGGGCTCCGGACACGGTGGTGAGCGGCAGCGCGCCGCCCTCCAGGGCCAGCCGGATACCCAGATAGGTGGACCCCCACACCACGTACACCAGCAGCAGGGCCAGGACGACCAGGCCGCTGCGGGGAGCGGCCTGCGGGGTTGCGGGGGAGACGGCCATACGCGACCAGCAGGCGGGGGAGTGGCGATTCTAGGCCTTTGCCGGCGGCCCGGCATGCCCTGTGGTGGCACGCTGTCGTGCTGGACCTAGTTACATGGTGCAATGCCCACCGATCATCACGTGGGGTAAGGTAAAAACCAGTATTGCCATTGCTCCACCGTGAGGACCGTTTTCCAGCATGAGCACTTCCCCCACCCTAGCCGCGCCGGCCAATGACAAGGCCGCGCTGAAACGCTCGATCTCCAACACCCTGAAGGGCTCGGCGGGCAACCTCGTCGAGTGGTACGACGTCTACGTCTACTCGGTGTTCGCGGTCTACTTCGAATCCCAGTTCTTCTCGGCCGCCGACAAGAACTCCACCATTTATGTGTGGGCGATCTTCGCCGCCACCTTCCTGATGCGCCCGATCGGCGCCTGGTACTTTGGCCGCTTCGCCGACCGTTACGGCCGCCGCCTGGCACTCACCGTGTCGGTGACGATGATGGCGGCCTGTTCGTTCCTGATCGCGCTGACCCCCACTGCCGCCTCCATTGGTGGCTGGGCGGCGCTGATCCTGCTGTTCGCGCGCCTGCTGCAGGGCTTCGCCACCGGCGGCGAGTACGGCACCAGCGCCACCTACATGTCCGAAGCGGCCATTCCCGGCCGTCGCGGTTTCCTGTCCTCGTTCCACTACGTCACCCTGGTGGGTGGCCACGTACTGGCGCAGCTGACCCTGTTCACCATGCTGATGTTCTGGGAAAAGCCCGAGATCTCCGCGTGGGGCTGGCGCATTGCGTTCGGCATCGGCGGCCTGGCGGCCATCGTGGTGTTCTGGCTGCGTCGCTCGATGGATGAATCGCTGGGCGAAGACTCCATCGAAGCCGCGCGCGAAGGCCGTGCCAAGGCGTCCGGCTCGATGTACGAGCTGTTCGTGCACCAGTGGCGCCCGCTGCTGCTGTGCTTCCTGATCACCGCCGGTGGCACCGTGGCCTTCTACACCTATTCGGTGAACGGCCCGAAGATGATCCAGAGCGCGTTCGCGGGCACCGATGTGATGACCGGTACGCTGATCAACCTGGGCGTGCTGACCTTCCTGATGGTGCTGCAGCCGATCGGCGGCTGGCTGTCGGATATCGTGGGCCGCAAGAGCCTGCTGGTGTTCTTCGGCGTGGGCGGCGTGCTGTACAGCTGGTACCTGATCACCGAACTGCCGAACCAGCATGACCCGCTGATCGCGTTCCTGACCCTGGCGCTGGGCTTTGTGATCCTCACCGGCTACACCTCGATCAACGCGGTGGTGAAGGCCGAGCTGTTCCCCACCCACGTGCGTGCACTGGGCGTGGGCTTCGGCTACGCGCTGGCCAACTCGCTGTTCGGCGGTACCGCCCCGCTGCTGTACCAGGGCGCGCTGAAGACCGATCGGGTGGGCGACTTCGCCATCTACGTCACGGCGATCATCGCGGTGTCGCTGGTGGTGTATGTGTTCTTCCTGAAGAACAAGGGCCCGAACTACCTGGATGGCACCCGGAAGTAACGGGGCCAGCTCCAGATAAGAAAACGCCGGGGCATGCCCCGGCGTTTTTTTTGATCCGTTACCGGCGAGCCGCTTCGCTTTGTTCGCGGGCCTTGCGGAATTCCGAGCCCTCTTCCCAGTGCGGCCAGGTGCGGCTGTTGGCCAGCTCGGCGCCCAGGTCGTAGACCAGCAAGGTGTCGGCGGCATGGCCGGCCGGATCCCAGCTCGGGGTCCAGGCGTCGCAGGCCTGGTGGTAGCAATCAGCGAAGTACTTTTCGCGCAGCGTCTTGCCAGCGGCAACGCCGCCTTCCAGCTTGTCCAGCCCCGGGCCGATGGTGATGGCCGGCACGCCCAGGCGGGCGAAGGCGAAGTGGTCGGCACGGTAGAAGAAGCCCGCTTCCAGGTTCGGGTCCGGGCTGTAGCTGCGCCCACGCGCCTTGGCCACGCGCTCCAGGTCGCCTTCCAGCGAAACGCGGCCCTTGCCCCACGAGGCGATGTCGCGGGTGGCGCCATCCGGGCTGAACATCTCGATGTTGATCACCGCGGCGGTCTTGTCCAGCGGCGCCAGCGGGTGCGCGGCGTAGTAGCTGGCGCCCAGCAGGCCCTTCTCTTCGGCGGTGAGCGCCACGAAGTACAGGGTGCGCTGCGGCTGCGGGCCGGCGGCGAACACGCGGCCCAGCTCCAGCACGGTGGCCACGCCGGTGGCGTTGTCGATGGCGCCCCGGCGGATGCGGTCGCCCTTGGCGTCGGGCTGGCCGATGCCGAAGGCATCCCAATGCGCGGAGAAGATCACTGCTTCATCGCCGTGCTCGCCGCCGGGCAGCTTGGCCACCACGTTGCGGGTGACCACCTGCTCGCGCTTGAGCTTGAACTGTGCCGACAGCGTGGCATCGCCCAGCACCACCGGCTGGAATGCCGGGGTCATGGCCTTGCGCTTTTCGGCCTCGAAATCCAGGCCGGCATCGCGGAACAGCTGCTCGGCCAGCGCGCGCTGCATCCAGCCGCGCACCGGCACGTGCTGGGCCAGCGCCTGCTCCTGCGGGCGCTCGATATCGAACAGCGGCGAGGTGCCCGAGCTCTTCACCGTGGCCCAGCCGTACGCGGCCGGGGCGGTTTCATGCACGATCAGCACGCCCTTGGCGCCACGGCGCGCGGCTTCCTCGAACTTGTAGGTCCAGCGGCCGTAGTAGGTGACGGCCTTGCCATCGAAGGCGCCGGGACGATCCGCTTCGAAATCGGCGTCGTTGATCAGCACCACGGCGATCTTGCCCTGCAGGTCCACGTCCTTGTAATCGTTCCACTGGCGCTCGGGCGCATCGATGCCGTAGCCGATGAACACCAGCGGCGCATCCTTGATGTCCACCGATGCCTGTGGCCGCAGGCTCTGCAGGGTCACATCCTCGCCGTTCACCAGCGTGCGGGCCTTGCCGTTCTGGCGCAGCTTGGCGGTCACCGGGCCATCGACCTGGGCGCGCACCATCGGCACCGGCTGCACCCAGCTGCCATCCACGCCACCGGGCTGCAGGCCGGATTTACGGAATTCCTCGATCAGGTACTGCACCGTGCGCTCTTCACCCGGCGACGCCGGCGCGCGGCCTTCGAACTCGTCCGAGGCCAGGATGCGCACATGCCGCGACAGCGCTTCGGGGTCGATGCCACCGCCCGGCAGGTCATTGGCCGCGTGGGCCAGGCCGCCCACGAACAGACAGGACGACAACAGCAGCATGCGCATCGGATTCACGGCAGGTACCAGAAAAAATCGGAATGGCAGAGTGTAACGTGACACTCCGGTTACCGGGCAGGCCCTGCGTGCGCACTCAGCGGCGGTCGCGGTCCAGCCAGCAGGCCAGGCCCTGCGCATTGAGCTCGATATCCATCGCCAGCACCTGCGCCACGGCCGCATCGTCGAGCGGGCAGCCATGCGCCTGCGCGCGTTCCTGGTACAGCACGGTCAGCGCGGCCACCAGGCAGCGGTGGCGGTCGGGGCGCTCGTCGCACTGGCGCCCGATCTCCACCATCGCATCGATCTGCTCGACCAGGTCGGCGGCCAATGCGGGAATGTTTTCCACCCGCCCGTAATGGGTGAGGTACACCGCCTGCGGCTGCAGCGCGAGCAGCCGCGCGATGGAGTGCTTGAGCGGTTCCGGATCGAACTGCACCGGTGAGGAGGTGGGAATGATGAAGGCGCCGCGTGCACTGTCCAGCTCGCGGTAGGACAGGCCGAAGGTATCGCCGGTGAACAGGCTGCGGCTGCGTTCGTCCCACACGCACAGGTGGTGGCGCGCGTGCCCGGGTGTGTCCAGGCACAGCAGGCTGCGCCCGGCCAGGTCCACGCGGTGGCCGTCTTCGGCAATCACCACGCGCGCGGCGGGCACCGGCAGGACCGGGCCGTAGCTGCGCGCGATTTCTTCCGCGCCATAGACTTCGGTCGCACCGGCGATGAGCCGGGTCGGGTCGATCATGTGCGGCGCGCCGCGCGGGTGCACCACCAGGGTGGCGTTGGGCAGCTGCTGCATGAGCAGGCCGGCACCGCCGGCGTGGTCCAGGTGCACATGGGTGAGCACCAGCCAGTCCACCTGCTCCGGCGTGCAGCCGGCGCGCGTGAGCGCGGCCAGCATCGCCGGCACTGCCAGGCCGGTGCCGCAGTCGATGAAGGCGGCGCGGCCGTTTTCGACGATCAGGTAGGCGGCGTCGAAGTCACTGCGCTGGAACGCGGTATCGATGGTGAAAATGCTGGGGTCGGAGGACATCTGCTCATCCCTGGCGGCAATCGATGGATTCTAGGCGCGTTACCCCACCGACTTCGATGCGGCTTTGGTCGCACGCTGCGCCAGCCAGGCGCCGCGCAGCAGCAATGCACCCACCATCACGGCCAGGAAGGCGCCGTAGGCGTACAGCACGGCGAGCACTTGGCGCCAGATCGGCCCGGCATCGCTCTGCACCACGCCAATATGGTGGCCCCAGAGCATGGCCAGGATGCTCAGGATGAAAGCGAGCAGCAGCGCGGCGCCGTCGAACAGGCGCCGCGCGGTGTCGCGGGGGTGGCGTGGGAACAACCAGTACAGGGTGCCCAACAGCACGAACCAGGGCAGGAACAACAGCAACGACAACCAGGCCATCGTGTTTCCTCCGTTTTACGTGTCCATCGACCAACGGTCGATGGCTACCCGCGAAGCTCCTGCAATGCCGCCAGCACCACATCCACTTCTGCTTCCAGCTTGAACAGCTCGCTCTGCAGGCCATCGCCATGCTCGGTCTGCTTGAGCACGCCGATCAGCTGGCCGGCATCGCGCGGCGAATCGAAGCCTTCGCTCTGGATCAGCAGCGTGCCGTCGCCGGCCTGCAGCTTGAAGTAGAAGCGGCCATCCTTTTCGCGGTACTGCTTGAACAGCGGCGGGGCAGCGCGCGCCACGCCACCGTCTTCGGCGGCGATGTCGCCTGCCTTGGACAGGTCGCGCAGGCCCACTGCATGGCGCAGCTCCTTCAGCAGCGGAATGGCGTACTGCTCGCGCAGCTGCTGGCCGCGGCGGCGCAGCAGCGCTTCGATCTTCTCCGGCTCGGCCATCAGCGCGTCGTAGCGCTCGCGCAGCGGGGTGAGTTCGGCATCGATGCGCTCGAACAGCTGCTGCTTGGCATCGCCCCAGCTGATGCCGTCGGCGAACGCCTGCGCGAACGCGGCGGTCTGCTCGGCACTGGCGAAGGCCTGGTACATCTGGAACAGCGCCGAGCCTTCGGTGCTCTTGGGCTCACCCGGGGCACGCGAATCGGTGAGGATCGAGAACACCAGCTTCTTCAGCTCCGCGCGCGGGGCGAACAGCGGAATGGTGTTGTGGTAGCTCTTGCTCATCTTGCGGCCGTCCAGGCCGGCCAGGGTGGCCACCTGCTCATCGATCACCACGTCGGGCAACGGGAAGTAGTCCTTGCCGTACACGTGGTTGAAACGCTGGGCGAAATCGCGCGCCATTTCGATGTGCTGGATCTGGTCGCGGCCCACCGGCACGCGGTTGGCCTTGAAGATCAGGATGTCGGCGGCCATCAGCACCGGGTACATGAACAACCCGGCGCTGACGCCGGCGTCTTCATCCAGCTGTTCTTCGCGGTTCTTGTCCACCGCCGCCTTGTAGGCATGGGCACGATTGAGGATGCCCTTGCTGGCGATGACGGTCAGGAACCACATCAGTTCGGTGGTTTCGGGAATGTCGCTCTGCCGGTAAAACCAGACCTTGTCCGGGTCCAGGCCGCAGGCCAGCCAGCTGGCGGCGATCTCCAGGGTCGAGCGCTGGGTGCGTTCCGGCTCCTGCGCCTTGATCAGGCTGTGCAGGTCGGCCAGGAAGAAGAAGCTCTCGATGCCGGGCGCTGCGCTGGCCGTGATGGCCGGACGGATGGCGCCGACATAATTGCCCAGGTGGGGCGTGCCGGAGGGGGTAATGCCGGTAAGAACGCGGGTGGTCATGTGGGAATCATTACGGACAGTTGAACGCCCCCAGTTTACCTGCCCGCGCGCAACCCCGTTGCCCCGCCTGGCGCGTTCAACGGATTACCCCAACGCGAAGGCCCTGCCATGAAACGCCTGACCCTGCCCCTGCTTGCCGTGCTGGCCCTGTGTGGCTTCAAGCCGGCCGTCCCGCCCCGCGCCGATACCGGCCCGGTCACGCTGAGCCTGGTCGAGCGCGACCAGCGCCTGGAACTACCCGCCTACCTGCACCGTGGCCAGTACTGGGTGGCCGGCCGCCAGGGCCAGCCCTACGCGGTGCGCCTGCGCAACAACAGCCCCGAGCGGGTGCTGGTGGTGCTGTCGGTGGATGGCCTCAACGTGATCTCCGGCGCGGTGGCCGCACCGGACCAGACCGGCTACGTGCTGGATCCGTGGCAGAGCGCGGATATCACCGGCTGGCGCAAATCGCGCCAGGAAGTGGCGCAGTTCGTCTTCACCGACCCGGGCAACAGCTATGCCGACCGCACCGGGCGGCCGGACAACATCGGAGTGATCGGCATTGCGGTGTTCAACGAAGCACCGCGCCATGTGCCGCTGCCCCCGCGCGCACCGCCGGTGGCGCGCGCCCAGAGCAAGGCACAGCCGCAGGCCGCGGCCGAAGCGGCCGACCGCGCCCTGTCATCGGTGGAGGCCACCGGTTCGCGGATCCACGCGCCCTCCCCGGCGCCCGCGCTGGGCACCGGCCATGGCGAGCGCGAGGCGTCGTACTCGGGCAGCACCACGTTCGAGCGCGCCAGCCGCTGGCCGGCCCAGCGCCTGGACCTGCGTTACGACAGTGAGCGCAACCTGGTGGCGCGCGGCATCATCCCGGCACGCTACCCGCGCGGCGAGCGCGAACCGCAGGCGTTCCCGCAGGGCTTCGTGCCCGACCCGCCCAGGTTCGGTGGGCGCTGACGCCGGCCAAAACAAAAACGGGCCGCAATGCGGCCCGTTCCGGTTTCATACCCTCGTTGCGACCCTATGGTCGCCCTGCCACCGCCGGGGTGTCAGTGATAGTCCGGATAATCCTTGCGCATGGCGGCTTCGAAGTCCTTGACCTCGGTTTCTGCGCGGTCGCGCGCCCAGCCATAGCGTTCCTGCAGGCGGCCTGCCAGGTATTCGGCATTGCCTTCGGCCACCTTGAAATCGTCGTCGGTAAGGTCGCCCCACTTCGCCTGCGCCTTGCCCTTGAGCTGCGTCCACTTGCCGGAAATGATGTCTTTGTTCATGGGTTCGCGTCCTCGTCTACAACGGCAACGTCGCCGTGGAAACAGCTTGCAACAGCGAGCGTTTGGCGCGGGTCAAGCGCGGATGAAGCGCGTGCTCACTTCATTGAATGGACGATTGCCCGACATGAAGCACAAAAAAAGCGCCGGGATTTCCCGGCGCTTCTTCATACAGTGCGCGGTAGCTGCCGACCGTTGGTCGGCAGGCCACCGGCAGCTGCGGATCAGTTGCCCTTGGCGGCGTCTTCCACCGACTGGCCTGCCTTCTGCACATCCTTGCCGGCACCGGCAACGGTGTTGCAGCCGGAGAGCATGGCCAGCGAGACCATCGACAACAGCATCAGTGCAATTACACGCTTCATAGGGTTCTCCTGATTAATTCAACGTCACTACCGAAATACGGCCCCACCTGCCTCTTGCAGATCGCGGAGGTGTCCGCGCCGTTACCGGCACTGCCCCCGCGTGAGATGCAATCTGGGGTCTGGCGCGTGCAATCGATGTGAACGCGGCGCGTGGCCGTTCAGCCA
>NZ_JASCOP010000047.1:0-29068 GCF_029959395.1 Stenotrophomonas sp. PS02300 | reverse complement strand
CGCGCCGCGCGGTGGGCCGGCTGCCCGGCCTGACCCTGCTGCTGGATGTGGACGGGGCCGGGGGCCGCGCCCGCGCCAACGGCCGCGACCTGTGGCCAGACCGCATCGAAAGCGAGCAGGACGATTTCTTCCAGCGTGTGCGCGCGGTATTCCGCGAGCGCGCCAGCCAGGACCCCACGCGGTTCCGCCTGATCGACGCCAGCCAGGACCAGGCCGGCGTGGCCGCCCAGGTCGTGGATGCCATCAACGCATACCTCACCAAGGAGGGCGGCAATGGCTGAGTTTTCCCCCTGGCAGCAGCGCGCCTATGACCAGACCATCGCCGCGCTCGACGCCGGCCGGCTGGGCCACGGCCTGCTGATCTGCGGCCCGGCCGGGCTGGGCAAGCGCGAGGTAGCGCTGCGCATGGCCACCCACGTGCTGACCCGGGGCGAGCCGGCCGCGGCCCAGCGCGCCACCCAGCTGATCGCCGCCGGCACCCACCCGGACCTGCAGCTGGTCTCGTTCATTCCGAACAAATCCGGCGACAAGCTGCGCACCGAGATCGTCATCGAGCAGGTGCGCGAGATCTCCCAGAAGCTTTCGCTCACCCCGCAGTACGGCATCGCTCAGGTGGTGGTGGTGGACCCGGCCGACGCCATCAACCGCGCCGCCTGCAACGCCCTGCTCAAGACCCTGGAAGAGCCGCAGCCCGGCCGCTACCTGTGGCTGATCAGCAGCGACCCGGCGCGCCTGCCGGCCACCGTGCGCAGCCGCTGCCAGCGCCTGGAATTCAAACTGCCGCCGCGCGAGGAAAGCCTGGCGTGGCTGCAGGCCCAGGGCCACAGCGAAGCGAGCGCCCGCGAAGCGCTGGATGCCGCCCGGGGCCACCCCGGCCTGGCCGACGACTGGCTGCGCAACGACGGCCTGGCCCTGCGCCGGCAGGTCGCCAGCGACCTGGAAGCACTGGTGGCCGGGCGCTCGGGCGCGGTGGAACTGGCCCAGCGCTGGACCGCCGACGACCACGCCGCGCTGCGCCTGCGCCACGCGGCCGATCTGGCGCTGGCCCAGGCCACCGGGGGCGGCTTGACCGATCCCGAGCGATTGCACAAGCTGGGGGCCTGGTTCGACGCCGCCAACCGTACCCGCGATCTGTTGCGCACCACCGTGCGCGCCGACCTGGCGGTGGTGGAATTGTTGTTGGCTTGGAACAAGGTCAACGAGCGGCACGCAAAGGGGAATAGAGCATGAGCGCCACCAACGCCCGCCAGGGCATCCTGTCGCTGGCCGTCAAGGACAAAGCGGCGCTGTACAGCGCCTACATGCCGTTCGTGAAGAACGGCGGCATATTCGTGCCCACGCCCAAGCGCTACTTCCTGGGCGATGAGGTGTTCCTGCTGCTCACCCTGCCGGACTCCAGCGAGCGCCTGCCGGTGGCCGGCAAGGTGGTCTGGGTGACCCCGGCCGGCGCCCAGGGCAACCGCGCGGCGGGCATCGGCGTGCAGCTGGCCGACGGCCAGGAAGGCGAGAACGTGCGCAACAAGATCGAGACCGCGCTGGCCGGCACCCTGAACTCGGACAAGCCCACGCACACGATGTGAAGAAATTTACGCAAACCCGTTGACGCGAAATTTTGCCGCCCTATAATGAGCGGCTCAGCAGCATCGGGCGGTTAGCTCAGCGGTAGAGCATTGCCTTCACACGGCAAGGGTCACAAGTTCGAACCTTGTACCGCCCACCAAAATAAAGCCCTGATTTGTAAGGGTTAACGAAGAAGCCGGCCTTGAGCCGGCTTTTTCGTAAGTGCAGAGTGAGTGCAAGGATGAGGTCATGCGAAAGCTGTTGATCGCCGCACTATCGCTAATCGCCGCCGCAATCTTGAAGAAGATTGTCGATGAGACGTATCCAACTGTTACGCCACTAGTCGTTCACTATGCCATTTGGCCGGTCCCAGCTTGGACCTTGCTGGTTTCCCTAACCGCTGCGGCCTATCTCGGATACTTACTCTGGCAGCGCGTGAGTCCGGACCGAATCCGAAAGCGAGTTCTGAAGGCGATGACCCAACCAAAGTCCTTTTCAGCGACCGAGCAGATTGTTCTTGAGATTATCGCTCGCAATGGAGGGGAGTGCGGGAAGCGCGAGCTGAGGGCTAGTCTCCCAACCGCGGCCTCCCAGTGCGACTGGACAAAACTCGAACTGGAGCACGCGCTTGAGTCGCTTCTTGGTGGCGAATACGTAGAGGATATGTGGACCCCTCACGGGGGAGACCTCAGGCTTTCTCCTATTGCGGCCACATTCAGTCGTTCGAAGGGATGGCTGAAAAAGCAGTAACGTCCACGGTTTTCGCGAGAAGAGTCTAGCTCCTCTAAGTCACGCTCTTTGGCGTGGTTTAGCCGTCAAGGGTCTTCCGCACCACGCTGCTGCTGGTGGTAGATGCGGTCTTGCCCGTCGATGCCTCGATTCTGTCGATGCGTGCCACCACCTGAGCCAGCAGCGCAGTACGCTGCTACAGCGACGTCGTCTCTGCCGCCCGCGCAAAGTCAAGGCAGAACCTAAACGCTGCGACCCGGCGCTGATAGACATCAAGCTAGACCCGTGTCCCGCCTGGCGGGTGGCGATGGTTCGGCCGCCTGCCCGCCCCCCGTGGCCGATGCAACTCGCGGTGTGATGGCCACAGCGAGGCTGTAGATGAGTTTACGGATGGCGAACTGCAGGCGCGCGGCGCGATCCTGGGGCTACTTTCAGCTCGGCTAACAGTGGCCAGAGTGTCACCAGAAGCGGCGCAGAGCCTCCGTTGTTCGAACGGCCTTTCGGTTTTACAGTGATCCAAACTTCGGATACCAAAATAGGAACCGCTCTCGTGAACAGTCGAGCTACGTCGCAACGAGACCAAGCAAGCTGGTAGAGGGCACTGGGCCTATTACAAAGATGCTTCCGATGGGCGAATTCTTGGAAGTCTACAAGCGCGATGTCACTTTCCGCTTGAGGACCCCCGATTCTATGGATCCAGACCGGACGAATGAGAATTTGCCATGGGTGACCTCTCCAGTTGCTTGGGTTGGGTCATCTCATCCAGCTATCGCTCGTGTGTTAATTCAGTCAGATGAACTGATTAGCCATGCCACGCTCGTCGCGGGAGCCCAGAAGCAAGTTGTGATGCTTCACCTCCACGCATGTAAAGAGGCGCTCCTGGCCTGTGACGCGATCGCAAATCGATTGGCAGGTAAGGTCGACGAAATCGTTGAGATCATCCAGTCGGCCGGGCTTTCCATTGATTCGTCAGGACGCGGGTTGAACCCTTTCCCGCAAGTTGACGATCTGGATATCGATTGTGTCGCGTTCCTCGTACAGGCGAACAGGGCTGTAAAGCTGATATCGCAGATTCCGTCCTTCTTTCTGACGCTGTCGAAGTTGCATAGCAACTTTGACCACCTTGGGAAAGCGCTGCGAGCGGAAATGGGCGAATCGCCAGTCTGCCACTTCGTTGAACAGCAGTCAGAATTCATGGCCAGAATTGCGGCGCTTCGGAACTTCCAAGAGCATCCAGCTGCTGCAAAGAGGACGGTTGTACGGAACTTTCGTCTCGTTCCCGATGGGAGTGTCAGTGTTCCAACTTGGCTGATAGCTGGAATTGACGATGAGCCTGGGGGGGCGATCCATCTGGATATGGAAGTGATTTCGAAGAATCTCGTGGAGATCGCTGAAATTCTGGTCGTGCATCTTGTCATGCAGACGTTGAACTCAAGCTTTCCTTACGTGCTAGAGCAGATTCCGGATGACCAAGCTAACAAAGATTTACCTATAAGGTTCAGGCTCGGTCTAGACTCTTCGAAGATCAAATTTGGAGAAGCTAGAGCTAATCCTCCGCAATGATTCCTCCACGGATCAATGCGGGGTACGATCATGCTTTGATAGGCCTACAACAGAAGGGGTTTACTTGCCGCCGGGCCCGCCGCGATACTGCATTCAGCCAGAAGTGGACCATGGTTAGCGGAGGCCGGCTTTGACAAGAAGCGCTGCGCTGGCAATACATTACGCACGATGAGGTGAGCTATATGCGCATGGAAGGGCTGGCGCGGCTGCACGCCGGGATGCAAGCCACTGGTCTTAATCGGATCAAATTTCGACTGCACCACAACCATCTGGTATTTTCCAGTCTGTTCTTGACCGATGTGGCGCCCTACGAGTTGGCGCTGGCCTGCTTGGGTCACGATTTCGTGTTGGTCTTTGATGTGTCTCGCGATTACGAAGTCAGCGCCTATCTGGGTGACAAGTACGGAGCGCTAGCAGCCGCACTGGTAACCGGAGCGGGAGCAGAAACCGGCTGCAGCCAAGTGTCTTCTTGCGTGAAATCGACGCAGCATTGCCGCGCTTCGTTGGCCCAAGGGATCGACCAACACATGCCGACGTGGTGCAGGTCTATCGTGACGTGGAGGAAGCCGATAAAGTGCATCTCTGCGACTGGCGAGACAACACCGTGCGTAAGCAGCGTGTGTCCCAAGCTAATTTAGCCAAGACTCGGCGCCTGATCGGTCAAGACGCCCACGACTTGTGTAAGCGCCATAACCTCAGTACATGCTGGACTGACGACCCACGGCGCGCCATCGCGGCTGAATTGCCTGAGCTGTAGGTTGAATCGTGAGGGCTACACATTCAGTTGCGATGTCCGAAGAATGGAGCCGATCCTGTCGCAGCGCGACTGGAAAACTCTCTGCTGCCCCGAGAGCAGCGAGTAGGCCGGTTGGCGGGCCTGCTCCGGACTTTCAGTTGGCTGGGAGCTCCACCACGTCCTGCTAGTGTTGTTGCGAGCACAGTCGGCTGGTGCGTTCGCTCAGATGTTAGTAGGTTGCACGCCGGTGATGAGGGTGAACTGCTGCCGGCCCGCGGTATCACTGCCGACACGGCCTTGCAACTTGGACGCTACTTCGGCAAAAGCGCGCGGCTGTGGCTGAATCTGCAGACGAACTACGATCTGGAAATCGCCAGCGGCGAGCTGGCTGAAACGATCGAACATGTCCGCCCTCGCGCGGCTTGACCGCCAGGTCATCGGCGGTAGCGGGCGCTTCCCCGTCATTGAAAGTTTGAGCCCCCAGCAATAGGCAGGTGGCTCTGCCGGGAAGTAGTGGCGCTCAAGGGCGGCGCAGGGCGCCAAGTGCTCGGACCAGGGAAAAGGCGCTGCCAGCTGCGCTAGCGCCATTTTTTGTCGTGTACGAGCAACCGCTGACAACAAAGCTATCGGCGCCGGATGCGGAGCGAGCGGCAAGGACCTTGGTAGCCAAGATTCGCGCGGTCCTTCTGTCTGCGAACGCTTCCTTGGCGGCGGCGCTGAATGTGGCTTTTGCGCTCAAGCTTTTCATGAGGGCTGGTCTCCGTGACGACCTCACTGTAGCTCTCGTTCCCAGCAGTGGACCGCAGGCAAACAGTTCAAGGGTCTCGCGGTCAACCTGTAAGGCCGTGCGCCTACCGCCTCAGCGCACTTGCAGATCAAATCAACTGCTTCCAAACGAGCTAATTCCTTTGGAATCGGATGTCGGATCTTGCACAAGCACGACAGATGGCGGCCGGGGCCATCTGCAGCGCTCTGAGTCATCCAAAAGACTCAGATTCAACGTCGCAGCCATGATTCCAGCGGAACTTGCCCTGGTTCCATGTGCGAAACGGTAGATTCCGACATGTTCCAGGCGGGGTGCTCGATGTCTCCACGCGTGCTTGGTGTCCCGCTCAAGTGCTGAAGTGTGAGCTTCATCCACGGATCAATGCATATTTTTGGTCGCTTGCGTCATCACTTAGGTTCCGTCTACCAAGATCGGAAGATCAAGAGATACAAACGATTTCCCAGCATCCGCATCATCCTGCATGGTGTTCTACAGAGCCTAGAAACTCTTGAAGGTACAGAATGTTGGACGTTTCGTTGTCGGGAGGGCGGCTAATACAACACCCTCGTGGAAATACGCCCGCCGGTTCCTGTAGCTTCACGGTTTCTAGCCTCCCGACGCTCTTGTCACTCCGACGAGAGCCACACGTGCCGGAGGTCCAACATGTTTAGATGGCTGGCTAGTACGCCCTACGAAGACGAACTTCGCCCCAAGCGCAAAGCCTATTCCCGCCCGCCACGCACCTACAGAATGTGTGGCCATTCCTACGAACTACCCGGCGGTATGGGGCGCTACGAACGCGTTCCCTGTCTCAAGCTGACTGGCCGCTGGTTGCGGGATGTCGGCTTCGAGATCGGTGCCAGGGTGGCCGTTGAGGCGAAGGATGGCTCCATCACGCTCACGGTGATCGAAATGCCACCGCCGGTGGCTCCGAAGGTTCCCGGCAAGGTGCAGCGGGAGCTGGCCCAGATAGGGAGGTTGTCATGAGCAGGCGCGTACTCATGCGGGCGAAGATGGAAGACACCCTGCGCGCCAACTTCCAGGCTGCGGCGGCCTGCAATTTCCTGCCCGCAGCCACGGTGCTGCGACAACTGATGCAGGCGTACGTGGTGGTGCAGGGCGCGCCTGCCGACTCCGTGGCAAGGCGGCCCGGCAACGCTGTGCCGGTTGCTGCCGAGGCGGTGGCGAGGCTCACGCGGCCGCTGCACATGCAGCGCGACGAGCGGGATGTGGAAACGCTGTTCCAGCGGCAGTGCCAATGGAAAGACAGCGTCTTTGGGGGCGTATCGGGAGGAAACACCCATGGCTGAGCAAGAGCGTGAAAAGCCGTACGTATCGCCGGCGCGACGGGAGGCACTGCGCATCTGTGCCGGCATGCTGGTCAGGCTGGTGGATGTGGTGGAAGGCTGCCACCGGCTCACAATGTTGCGGCGCGCGGCAGGTATTGACGAATGGGACAGGGACTTCGCCGTGTTCGTTGACATGTCAGAAGAGTTCGACCGCCTGGGTGCCTGGGAAGGGCGTAGGTACTGGTCGGAAGAAGAGCTGGCCAAGGCGGTGCCGGATGGCAAGGAGATAGCCGCTCGGGCACGGGCCTTGACGGCACGCGGGTGCCATTCGGTGATGCGGCGGGTCTTTGCTGAGGCGGGTCACTGAAGATTGGGGGCCGCAGGCGCACAAAGCGCGCGAGCCGAGCGCCTGAGCCCGGCGCCCGCGCACCACGCCCCGGCTGGCCGTAGAATCCGGCTTCCAACGGTGAAGGATCACGGCATGAAGCTCAGGGGTAGCGTGCGCGGCAGGCTGTACATGGGGTGCGTAGTGCTGCTCGCTCTGCTGATGGGTGCGATTTCACCTGCGGTGGCGCAGACAGCACGCAAGCCATCCGCCTATGAGTACCGCCCGGGCAATGACGTTGCTGCGCAGCCAGCGGTGGGGCCGGACTACCTGTCGCGGATCGATGGCCGTGAGCAGTTCATGCAGCTTGCCCGCGTCTACAACGCCGGTACCGCGCTGGAAATGCCACATCTGATCTTCGTGATCGACCGTCAGAATGCCGCACGCGTGTATTACATCAACACGCCGCGCTTCGAGCTGCACGAGAACTTCGTGCGCCGCCAGGGGCTGGTGCGCGCACTGGACAAGGCCACGCTCAATGCGCAGTACCGCGATCCGCAGCGGCGGTTCCTGTTCGGCACCGTGAGCTGGCAGAAGGACCTGCCGGGGTACACCTACGAGTTCTGGGAGGGCGACAAGCTCACCGCCGCGCTGCTGCGGCAGACCGACGAGGTGGTGCGCGCATCGTTCCGTGATCCGATCCGCTTCAAGACCAACTCCACCCAGCATGAGCAGCTGGCCAGCGGCATGAAGCTGCCGTTCGTCAGCCAGGAGGCCTTGTTGCGTGAGCAGCGTTTCCTGCCATTGAACACGGGCAAGGCCGAAGGGCGGCTGCGCATCTTGCGTACCGAGGCGCAGCTGCGCACGTTGTCGCCGCGCGATATTCCGGTGCTGGACGAGGTGCCGATCGCGCTGGCCCCGGTGGCCGGGCTGGTCACGCAGCGGCCGTCGACGCTGTTGTCGCATGTGAACCTGCTGGCGAAGGGGTGGGGCATTCCCAACGTGTACGTGCGCGACGCCCAGAACGCGTTGCGCCAGTACGACGGACGCTGGGTGGCGCTGGAGGTCAGCAACAACGACTACCGGGTAACGCCACTGGCGCGCCCGGCACGCACGCCGTCTGCAGCGCCTGCACGCGCCACGGTGCGCAACCTGCCACGCCCGGATCTGGCGGTGGCCGCGCTTAAGCCGCTGGCCGCGCTGCGTGCACGCGACAGCAGCCACTGCGGGGTGAAGGCGGCCAACCTGGGCACGCTGAAGGCGGCGCTGCCACCGCTGGCGCGCGTGCCCGATGGCTTCTGCATTCCCTTCGCGCATTACCAGGCTGCCATGCAGCGGTTGGACATTCCCCAGCGCCTGCAGACGCTGCAGCGCCGCCCCGGCTTCAACACCGACCCGAACGTCCGCCGCGAGGCGTTGGCCGCGCTGCGCGCCGAGATCACCGACGCCGCGCCGGCCCCTGCCTTCGTCCGCATGCTGGATGCGCAGTGGCAGGGCCAGTTGAAGGCCGGCGGGGTCTTCGTACGCAGCTCGTCCAACTCGGAGGACCTGCCGGGTTTCAGTGGGGCAGGGCTGTACACCACGGTGCCCAACGTGACCCGCTCCGATGCCGTGGCCAAGGCCGTACAGACGGTGTGGGCCTCGGTCTACAACTTCGAGGCCTACGAAGCGCGCACCGCCGCGGGCCTGCAGCAGGACGCGGTGGCCATGGCGGTACTGGTGCAGCTGGCGGCACCCTCGGACAGTTCCGGGGTAATGATCACCCGCGACCCGTTTGATCGCGCCCACCAGCACACCACCTACATTTCAGCCAAGCGCGGGCTGGGCATCCGTGTGGTCGAGGGCAAGCGCCAGGCCGAACAGCTGATGTATTCGGACTGGTCCAAGGCGGTGCAGGTGCTGAGCCGCTCGGCCGAAGATACCCAGCTGGTGGCCAAGGCCGGTGGCGGCGTGCGCGAAGTACCCATCACCGGCTCACGCCAGGTGCTTACCGATGCGCTGATCGCGCGCTTGGCCAAGGTGGGCAAGGCCACCAAGCAGGCATTGGGCGGGGTTGACCAGGATATCGAGTGGGCGGTGGTGGGCGATGAGATCGTGATGCTGCAGTCGCGGCCGTACGTGGATGGCGGCGCGCGGTAGCGCATCTGCTCAGTGGGATGAAACATAGCTTGCGCCGGGCCATGCCTGCGGAATGGCGAAGCTCTCGCGCATGCGCTGTGCTTCCTTTGTCGGCGTCAGCCCGAACAGCCGCTTGAATTCGCGGCTGAACTGCGAGGTGCTTTCAAACCCTACCGCGTGGCAGGCCGCAGCAGCGGTCATGCCCTCGCGCACCATGAGCAGGCGCGCCTGATGCAGGCGCGTTGATTTCAGGTACTGCATGGGCGAGGTGCAGGTCACTGCCTTGAAGTGGCTGTGGAACGAGGGCGTGCTCATGCCGGCGCTCTGGGCCAACCGTGCGACATCCAGCGGTTGGGCGTAGTCCGAGTGGATGCGTTCAAGCGCTTTGGCAATCTTTCCGAACCTTCCCTGCTGGGAGAGTGCCGCGCGCAGGACGGCACCCTGCGGGCCGGTGAGGACGCGGTAGTACAGCTCACGGAGCAGCTGGGGGCCGAACAGTGCCGATTCCACGGGATCGGCAAGCGCGCGGAGCAGACGTTCCAGGGAGAGCTGCATGGCCGCATCCAGCGGGCTGGACATCATGCTCTGCGGTTGTGCCACGTCTGTGCTGATGTCGTGGCGGTCAATCTCCAGCATCAGCTCGGCCGCAAGCGGAAAATCCAGATGCAGGTACAGCGCGAGCAGCGGGGATTCCGCCGACGCATCCGTTTCCATGGTGAACGGCACCGGCACGGAGACGGCCAGGTACTGGTTGGCGTCGTACACATAGGTGCGTTGGCCGAAGTAGCCGCGCTTGCAGCCCTGGCAGACGATCACGATGCCCGGGTCGTACAGCACCGGGGTTCGCGAAAGCGGGCGGTCGGATCGGAGCACGCGCACGCTTGGCAGCGCGGTCAGGTTGTAGCCCTCCACCGGTGCCAGAGCGCGCACAAGCGGTGCCAGCGGCAGGGGGCTGGCCGGTCCGGAGCGGGTGGTGGCGTTGGAGGGGTTCATAGGATCAGGCAATAAGCGGAGCGAATTGCGCCTTAGCGGGACCGGGTGGTGGAACTATTGTGCACCCCATCCCCTGATGGAGCACCCCATGACGCACCCCAAGCGAATCTTCATTACCGGTGTTAGCAGTGGCTTCGGCCTTGCGCTCGCCCGCGAAGCCCTGGCCGCTGGCCACGAGGTGGTTGGCACGCTGCGCCAAGCCGACGGCATCGCGGCGTTCGAGGCGCTGGCGCCCGGGCGCGCGCATGCGCGCCTGCTGGACGTTACCGATGAGGCAGCCATCGGGGCGGTCGTCAGCGCGGTTGAGGCGGACCTGGGGCCGATCGACGTTCTGGTCAACAACGCCGGCTATGGCCATGAGGGCGTCATGGAGGAATCACCACTGGCGGAGATGCGCAGGCAGTTCGACGTCAACGTATTTGGCGCCGTGGCGATGATGCGGGCCGTACTGCCCGGAATGCGTGCCCGCCGCTCTGGACGGATCCTCAACATCACCTCCATGGGCGGCATCATCACCATGCCGGGCATTGCCTATTACTGTGGAAGCAAGTTCGCGCTGGAGGGCATCAGCGAAGCGGTGGGCAAGGAAGTCCGTGACCTGGGGATCCATGTGACGGCGGTGGCACCGGGCTCCTTCCGCACCGACTGGGCAGGCCGCTCGATGGTGCGTTCACCACGAACCCTGAGCGACTACGACGCGGTGTTCGACCCGATCCGGCAGCGCCGGCAGGAGGTCAGTGGAAAGCAGCTCGGCGACCCACGCAAGGCCGCGCAGGCCATGCTGGCCCTGATGGAAAGCGAGGCGCCGCCCGCGCATCTGCTGCTTGGCAGCGATGCCCTGGCCTTGGTTCGTGAGAAATACATGGCTACGCTGGATGACCTCGTGCGCTGGGAGAGCGTTACCCGCTCCACCGATGGCTGAACGAGGGGCAGTTACATCGCGGGTGGCGAGCGGACTTCGGCCTGTGCTTTCATTGGAATCGCATGCTGCCGCATGTGTCCAGAGAGACATCCATGCCATCTGATACCAGAAGGATTTCCGGCGCAGCGCTGCTGCTGGTTTCCGTGGTCTACGCGCTTGCCATTGTGTGGGGCGTTGAGTGGCTGCTCGATGCACTTCGCTCACGCACGTTTGGCATGGGGCCAGAACTGCAGCCACGCTGGGTGCGCACCGCCCTTGCCTTGGCGCCGTTCGCTCTGTTCTCGCTGTGGGTAGGCACACGCCGCCCGCCCCGCGTACGCCGAGGCTTCATCGCCGGCCTGTTGGCGTCGCTTGCGCTGTGGGGCTGGTATTACGCCGACGGATGGATGAACACCGGCGGCGGCGCCAACATCGGGCTGGGCATCATCATGATGCTCTCACCACTGCCGGTGTTCGTGGTCATCTGGCTGTTCGCACGCAAGGCGTGAGCCACGCGGTTCACCGCAGCTGGCAGATGCCGTTGGCGCCCTTGCGGCCGGTGTAGGACACCGACAGCGATCCATCCGGACTCTTGCTCAGCGAGATCACCGTACCCGTCGCGGCGTCCTTGGCCTCGTAATAGTTGTCGTTGGACTTCTTCAGCGTGGCCTCTTTGCCGTTGACGTAGACCGGCCCGCCCTGGTCGCCATGGACATCCAGGCCGCCGGGGCAGGTGGCATTGAACAACGGCAGCCCGCCGCTGGCGGCGGGAGCTGCGGCCGCGCCATCCGATGCATTCGAGAAGACGGCACGGCAGCCCTGTTCGACCCACACGGCATGCTTGCTCAAGCCCCAGGTCACCCCTTCGGTGCAGGGCGATTTGCTCAACTGCCGCTTCACCTGCACATCCCCCTGGGTGTCCATGGGGCACTCGGTTCGACCACGGCCCTTGGATTCACAGGTGACGTCGGCCGCCAAGGCAGGGGCAGCGACCAACAGCGACAGACCCAGAACGATGCATGTACGCATGGTTGATTCCTGAAGTGTTTACGCCCTGCCAGAGGCGGTGTAGGCGCAGGAAACGTACCGCCGGGGTTGTTGCGCAGTGGTGAAGTCGAAGTGACCTGCGTGCGAGTGCGGGCGGGGTCAGTAGAAATACGTAGAAGGGCGGTGCGGTGGATGTGCCAGGGGCATGCGCTGGCAGGGGTGTCGTGCGAGAATCCGGCAGACCTCGGCCGCATGGATCGGAAGGCTTGAATGGAAAAGCGTGTCTGCTTTGATTTCGAAATAGAGTTCAGCAACGGTGGCGGTATCCAAGGGCAGGAGTTCCGGCTGGATATCGAAGGCGATGACATCAGTGATGACGCGCTCGCCGACTACATCGTTCGTGACATGCGGCTGCTGATGGTGGGCACGGTGCGCATTCTCAACAAGCGCATCATTGAAGAGGCGCATAAGCGCCCTCTGCAGGATTCGCCCGCGTCATGACGGCCTTTGTGGGTCGAATGGGTTTGGTGCTGCTTCTAGCACTGGCTTCTTCGCCGGCCGAAGCGGGGAGCGCAGTGTTCTCCGAGAGCCTGAAGGTGCCGCGCGTTGATGGAACTCTGGTGGACGTGCACCTGCAGCGTCCGTCCACGAAACGGAAGGTGCCGCTGCTGGTCTACATCGATGGCTCGCTGTGCATCCCCTCCACCTACAACGAAAGCGTTGCCTGGCTGCTGCAAAAGAGTGACGGTGCCCATCCCTTCGCGTTGGCCGTGATCGAGAAGCCGGGCCCGACCCTCCCGGCGCTCAACGCTGAGGGAGATATCGAGATCGGACCAGATTTCCAATGCAGCGCGGAATTTCGGCAGCACTACTCCATCGACCAGCGCGTGATTGACCATCTGCGCGTGCTGCAGCACCTGAACCGGCATGCGAGCTGGTGGAACGGGGAGCTGCTGGTGTGGGGCTTCTCCGATGGGGGGCGCATTGGCGCGCAGCTGGCGGCGTACTACCCGCAGACCAAGGCCGTGGCGCTGGTGGGCGTTGGCGGCGGCATGCGGATGGCGGATTCCATGGAGGCGATGGTGTGCGCAGCGCCTGCGGACGCTGCTGCGTGCCGCGAATCGCTGCGCAAGGAAATGGACGAGATTCGCGCCGCGCCGGTGCCCACGCGGGACTGGATGGGGGAATCCAACACCTATGCGACATGGGCCAGCCGGCTGGATGCGGTGGAGGCCAATGTGCTGCGCGACCTCAAGGCGCCTCTACTGGTGGTGCACGGCGAACGCGACGGGTCGGTGCCGGTGGCGTCCGCACGTAAGCTGGCCGAGCTCATGCAGGGCTCTGGCGTGGTGTTCCGTTACCGGGAAGTTCCGGGCATGCGGCACAGCCTTTGGGGAGCGGCGTCCCCGCAGCAGGGCGAGGCACTGCACCAGGAGGTGCTTGAGTGGTTGACGGCGCAGGAAGAAGACGTGGGACGCTAACGGTCCTTGCCACTGGACAGCAACAGCCGCGCCTGCGATTGCCAGCCACCGATGAACAGATCCGGCTTGCCATCGCCATCCAGGTCGCCACGGGCCATGCTCCAGCTGCGGCCCACGGCGGCAGCGGGAATCACCTTCGCGGTGGCGTCGCTGAAGTTGCCCTTCCCATCGTTCTGCCACGCGCGTACCTGCAGGGGTACGAAGCCCGGCACGTCGATGGCGCTGACCACCAGGTCGGGGTGGCCATCGTGGTTGAAGTCCACCACGGTGCCGCCCCAGCTTGAGAAGCGGTGGGTGGGCAGGCGGGCATGGGTTTCATCCTTGAACCGCGCGCTGCCCTGGTTGATCAGCAACCGCGTCTGCGGGTCCTTGTCCCAGTCCCGGTTATTGCTGGTGAGGTTGAAGAACACCAGGTCCAGCCGGCCATCGCCGTTGGCATCCAGGGCATGCACTTCGCGGGTCTCGGTCGGAATCTGTGGGCCCAACCGGTCGGTGGCATCGGTGAAGTGCCCGCCGCCATCGTTCAGCAGCAGCCGGTTGATCGGATCCTGGCTGGCAATGGCCATGTCCAGGTCACCATCGCCATCCAGATCGGCCAGCACGATGCCCTGCGCCTGCACGTCGATGGCGGGCAGGTGGGTGGTGCTGGCATCGATGAACCGCCCGGGGCGTGCACGGTCATTGAGCCACAGGAAGGGCTGCGCCACGCCCTCCTTTCCTTCGGTGGTGTTGCCTACCACGATGTCGGGCAGGCCGTCGCCATTCACATCGCCGACCGCTACCGCGTTGGCCTGGCTGGTGGCGGGCAGGCGTTCGCTCGCCCGGGCAAAGCCACCCTTGCCGTCGCCCAGGAACAGGTTGTGCTGCTCGGTATCTTCGGCCACGAACACCACATCCAGGTGGCCGTCGCCATTGAAGTCGGCCACGCGCACATGCTCGTTGTCGCCCGCGATGGAGCCGAACGCACCGGGCGTGTGGCTGAGCTTGCCGGTGCCATCGTTGAGGTACAGGCGGTTGGCACCGTTCTCCACCGCTACCGCGACATCCAGGTCACCGTCACCATCGGCATCCAGCAACGCCGCATCCAAGGCGTGCAGCTCGGCATCCGCCGGCACGTGGGTGGCGGTGACGTCGGTGAACAGCGTGGTGGCCGGCGGCGGTGGCGCCGCGCAGGCGGCGATCGAGGCGCAGGACAGGGCCGTGAACAGCAGGAATGACGGGGTGGGTCGGTTCATGCTGTTCGTTCTCCAGTTCATTCAACCAGGGCAAGTTGCCGCGTGGAGCCTGGCCATAGAGCAAGCTTGTGGGTGACGTTGGTGATGGTCCGGCGCGGGTCGGTGGGGTGTGGCCGGGACGATGTGCTGCTTCGGCCCTGGCGCCACAGCCCGAACATCACGATCTCCGCGCCCACCGGGAAGGACTTCAGCCAGGCGGCGTCGGCATGCCCGACGCTGACTTCATAGAAATCACGGCGATCGGCCACGCCGGTGTGCTGGTACTTCGGCGCGCAGTTGAGGAACAGCGAACCCGGCTGCGGCGAGCGGTGCGACCTGACCGTGCCGACCAGCGCCATGGGCAGGTCGGTGGAGCCGGTGCCTATCCGCTCCCAGGCTTCGTCGTAGCGCTCCTGGTCGTAGATGAAATTTTCCCAGTCCACCCGCTTCTTGCCCAGGCGCAGGGTGACCTGCGAGGCCACGAGGTCATCGCTCTCACACATCGCGCGCAGCACCAGCAGGTCGGCGAGGGTGCCCAGGTAGCCTTCGAGGGTGTGCTGCTCGATGCCGCCACGTTTCAGCGCCTGCTGCAGCAACAGCAGGCGCAGCTCGTGCCGGCCCTCGTTCAGCGGCGGCAGGAACTCAGGATCCGAACCTGCGGCGAGAATGGCCTGCAAGCGGCCGGGGGCGTTGTACCGGCAGCCCGGCTGGTGTTCGGCGCCCTCGTTCAGGGTGATATAGGAAGGGTCCGCGGCCACGAACTTCACCGAAGCGCCGCACCCTTCGCTGTCGCACAGGAGGGTGGGCAGGGTCTGCTGCGTATCGTGCCGCTTCTGCAGGCCCTCGATGCGATGCAGGGTGCCGTGTGTTCCCACCGCCCTGCGCATCTTGAGATCGCCGCTCATCTTCGCGTTCAGCCCGGGTAGGCCGGGAAGCGCTCATCGGGGTGGTGCTTCTTCCACTCGGTATGGGCCACGGTGCCCTCCCAGGCAAGGAAGGTGTTCGGCACGCGGCCGCGACCAGACCAGGTTTCCTGGGTATGCGGCAGCCAGTAACGCGGCGGCAGTTCCTTCCGCTCGGCCTTGGCGGGTTTGGCCCGCTTGGCCGGGCTGGCCGCGCCCTCGCTGCCCAGCAGGGCACGCAGCCTGCGCTGCTGTTCCGGGCTGAAATCGCCGAAGCTGGTGGTCAGCAGCAGGGTGACGCGCTCATACGCCTCCTTGGTGGCTGCACGCAGCACGGCGTGCGGGGAGAGGGATGCGGATGGCTTGCGGGGCATGGAAGTCCAGGAAATGAGGGCTGACGGCGGCAACGATAACAAATGCCCATGTGATCAATCCCCGGAATCAGTGTCAGACAACCCGCGGGGGAGGCCCGCATTACTCTTTCGAGGCATGCGCGCCGGCGCCGATGGGTCCCCAATGGGCACAGCCAGATCGACGCTGGAGGCGCCCCGGTGCAGCTGTTGTACGCAACCTTTCCCGACCGCATGCCCGGCGTGGGCCTGCTGTTGTTCCGCCTGTTGCTGTCGTCGATGCTGGTAGGGCCCTGGGGCCTGCGCGGGGCGCTGCCCCCGGATGACCTGCTCGGGTTGGCTTGGGTAGCCGCGGCCCTGATCGCGTTCGGCGCGCTGCTGCCGGTGGGGATAGGCGGGGCACTGGTGCTGGCCGGGTTGGATGCCGCGCTGGACGGCTGGCCGATGGCCGGGCTGCTGCTGGCGCTGCTGTTGCTGGGCCCGGGCGCGTATTCGGTGGACGCGGTGCTGTTCGGTCGACGGGTGCTGGAGCTGCCTGCGTCGCGGCGCGGTCGCGACGACAACACGAACACTCACCCGAAAGAGTAGTCGCGCGGCCAGCCAATCGGGGCTTGGGCGGGGCGCGCTGCAGGAACAGCATGCACGGGTAGATTTCGCGAGGTCCGAGCCAATGCATGCCCATCGTCCGGCATCCGCCGTGGAACCCGTGCCAGGCGCACCTTCGCGCGCGGTCGGGCGGGCGGTCGACTATATCGAGGCCAACCTGTCCGAGCCCCTGCAGCTCAGCGCCATTGCCGGGGCGGCGTGCATGAGCCGGTTCCACTTCGCTCGCACCTTCCGCGAGCAGACCGGGCTGAGCCCGATGGAATACCTGCGCATGCGGCGCATCGAGCGCGCCCGGCACCTGCTGCGTACCGAGGGCCAGCGCGTGTGCCAGGTGGCCAGCGCGCTGGGCTTCTACGACCAGAGCCACTTCGTGCGCTGGTTCCGCCGCTCGCTGGGCTGCACCCCCACGGCCTACGTGCGCGCCCTGCCGCCCGCGACCTGCCAGCAATGCGACGGAACGCCTTGCGGGTAAGCGTTTTTGTATGATGGTCGGGACGCGCAGGGGCTGACCATGACGATCACATTCCGGGGCCTTGCCTGCGCGTGCCTGCTTCTGCTGGGCGGCCACGCTGCGGCGTTGGACCCGGCGCGGGCGGTGGGGCAGTTCCACCACACCGCGTGGACGGTCAACCAGGGCGCACCGGGGCAGGTGACCGCGCTGGCACAGACAGCCGATGGCTATCTCTGGCTGGGTACGGAAATCGGCCTGTACCGGTTCGATGGCGTGCGCTTCACGCGCTTCGTGCCGCCCGGCGATGACGCCTTTCCCGCGACCAGTGTGTCGACCCTGTACGCCGCCCGCGATGGCGGGCTGTGGGTGGGCTTCCGCTACGGCGGGGTGAGCCGGGTCGAGCGCAACGGCGTGCGTCACTACGGGCCAGCGGCGGGGTTGCCGACCAGCACCGTGTTCCGGTTCGCCGAAGACGGCCAGGGCCGCTTGTGGGCCGCCACCTTTACCGGCCCACTGTTCCTGCAGGGCCAGCGCTGGGCGCGGCCCACGCAGGCCATGGGCTACCCGGGACGCCAGGCGCGTACGTTGTTCACCGATCGCGAGGGCACGTTGTGGGTCGCCACCGAAGCCGGCATGGTGGTGTTGCGACGCGGTGCCAGCGCATTCGAACGGGTGCCGGCCCGCGTGGGCCGGGTGAGCCAGATTGCACAGGCGCCGGACGGTGTCATCTGGGTGGCCGAAGCGGACGGCGGTGTGCGCCCGCTTTCAGGCCAGGGCGATGCCGTGGAATCGGCCGGGCTGCTCTTCGACCGTGATGGCGTGCTCTGGGCGACCACGCTGGGTACCGGGTTGGTTCGCCGCTCACCGCAGCGCACCCAGGCGGAGGCGGAGTCCTTCCGTCGCGCGGAGGGGCTCAGCTCCGATTACGTGCAGCCGTTGCTGGAGGATCGCGAGGGCAACGTGTGGGTGGGCAGCAGCCGCGGGCTGGACCGTTTCCGCCACGCCAACCTGGTGCAGGTGCCGATGCCGGAAGGCGCGCAGGAGTTCGCCATGGCCGCGGAGGGCAACGCGCTGCTGGTGGGCACCCGCAACCACCCGCTGCAGCGCGTGGACATGGCCTCACGCCAGACGCTGGCACTGCCGGCGGGGATTACGGGCATGCACCGCGATGCTGGCGGCACCATGTGGTTGGCCGGTCCAGACGGGGTGTGGCGCCGGGACGGGGAGCGGTTCTCGAAGGTATCCGGGCTGCCGGTGGCGGCGCGCTCGGGTGTGCAGGCCATCGCGACCACCCCGGACGGCGCGCTCTGGGTGTCCTTGAACACGCCGGGGGTGTACCGGTTCAAGGACGGGCAGTGGGCGCACTTCCAGGACAGGCCCGGACTGCCCACGGGCGGTTCGCCGCTGGTGATGCAGGCCGATGCCGGCGGGCGGCTGTGGCTGGGCTTTGCCCGCAATGCGGTGGCGGTGCTCGACCATGGGGTGTTCTCCACGCCGTGGTCGGGTGAGCCGCTGGACGTGGGCAACGTCACCGCGTTCTTCGAGGACGCGCACGGCATGTGGATGGGCGGCGAACGCGGCCTGGCACGCGTGACCGATGGCCAGCTGCACAATGTGCTGCCTGCAGTGCGCGAAGACCTGCGTGGCATCAGCGGCATCGTGGCCGATGCTGCTGGCGACCTGTGGTTCAACGGGGCGCGTGGCGTGGTGCATGTGCGCGCCGGGGACATCGGCGGGCTGTTCAGTGCGCAGGCCACCCCGCGCTACGAGCGCTTCGATGCGCTGGATGCATTGCCTGGCATCGCGGCACAGTTCCGGCCGTTGCCCACGGGCGTACGAACGCAGGATGGGCGGCTGTGGTTTTCCACCACCAGTGGACTGGTCTCGATCGACCCCGCCCGGATCATGCGCAACCGCGTGGCGCCGCCGGTGGAGATCCTGTCGGTGGCAGTGGACGGTGTGGACATGCCGATCCATGGCGGTGCCGTGGAGCTTCCGGCCGGTACGAAGAACCTGCGCATCCGCTTCACGGCACTGAGCCTGTCGATTCCCGAGCGGGTGCGTTTCCGCTATCAGCTGGAAGGCTTCGATCCGCAGCGGTTCGAGGCCTCGACCGCGCGCTCGGCGTTCTACAACGCGCCTGCCTCGGGGCAGTATGTGTTCCGGGTGGCGGCCAGCAACAACGATGGGGTCTGGAACGAGCAGGGCGCCAGCGTGGTGGTCAACGTTGCACCGCACTACTGGGAAACCGCCTGGTTCCGCGTGCTGTGCGTGCTCGCGGGTGCGGCACTGCTGTGGCTGCTGTACCTGGGCCGGCTGCGGCAGCTGGCCGCACGGATCCGTACACGGCTGGATGAGCGTCACCGCGAGCGCGAGCGGATCGCACGCGAGCTGCACGACACCCTGCTGCAGAGCACGCAGGGACTGATCCTGCGGTTGCATGCCTCCAGTCGCAAACTGTCGCCCAGCGATCCGGTCCGCGCCGAGCTGGAAGCGGCCATGACCATGGCCGAGCAGGTAGCGGCCGACGGCCGCGAGCGGGTGCGCGGCCTGCGTGGCGATGTGGAACGCACGCGCGATCTTGGTGCTGCGCTGATGGGCGTGGCGGAGGAGGCGCATGGGCTTGAGACCCCGGCCGTTCGCCTGGTGGTGGAAGGCACGCCGCGCGCGATGCAGACCTGTGCGGCCGAAGAGGCGTACATGATCGGCCGCGAAGCCCTGCTCAATGCGTTCCGTCATTCACGTGCGGCGCAGGTGCAGATACTGGTCAGCTATGGGCGCCACGGTTTCCGTCTGCGCATCAGCGACGACGGGATTGGAATGCCCCAAGGCGCGGAGGCCATGTCCGGGCATTGGGGCCTGGAAGGCATGCGCGAGCGCGCTGCGCGCGCCGGTGGCACGTTGACGATCCTGTCCGGACGGTCGGGGCGCGGTACGGAGATCGACCTGCAGGTACCGGCGTCTTTTGCGTGGGAACCGCGGCGCCGCTGATCCGGGCATCGGCATGAAGAGCAACGGCGTACAAGCGTGAACCCGCCGGTATCTGGCCCCATGTGAGGTGCCGCCCATGCGCAGGATTCACCGATGCCCCCCAACGTGTTGGATACGCTGATGCTCACCCGCCGCCAGGCGCTCCAGGCCGGTGCCTCGGCGCTGGCCGTCATGGCGTTGCCGGGCTTTGCCATGGCACGCACCCCTTCCCCCGCTCCGGAGAACACTTTCATGTCCGAGAACTACGTCACCACCAAAGACGGCGTCCGCATCTTCTACAAGGACTGGGGCCCGCGCGATGCGCAGCCCATCGTCTTCCACCACGGTTGGCCGCTGTCGTCGGACGACTGGGACACCCAGATGCTGTACTTCCTGCAGAAGGGCTACCGCGTCATCGCCCACGACCGCCGCGGCCACGGCCGCTCGGCACAGGTCAGCGACGGGCATGACATGGACCATTACGCAGCCGATGCATCGGCCGTGTTCGAACACCTGGACCTGCGCAACGCCGTGCATATCGGCCACTCCACCGGCGGCGGCGAAGTGGCGCGCTACGTGGCCAGGCATGGCCAGCCGCAGGGTCGCGTGGCCAAGGCGGTGCTGGTCAGCGCGGTGCCGCCGCTGATGCTCAAGACGGCCTCGAATCCGGGTGGCCTGCCCATCGAAGTATTCGATGGCATCCGTGCGGGTGTTGCGGCCAACCGTGCGCAGCTGTTCGTGGATTTCCCGACCGGCCCGTTCTATGGCTTCAACCGCCCCGGCGCGACCATCTCCCAGGGCGTGATCCAGAACTGGTGGCGCCAGGGCATGATGGGCAGCGCCAAGGCCCACTACGAGGGCATCAAGGCCTTCTCCGAAACCGACCAGACCGAAGACCTCAAGGCGATCACCGTGCCGACGCTGGTCATGCACGGCGACGACGACCAGGTGGTGCCGATCGCAGATGCGGCGCTGCTCTCGGTGAAGCTGGTCAAGAACGGCACCCTGAAGGTCTACAAGGGCTACCCGCACGGCATGCTGACCACGCACGCCGACGTGATCAATCCGGACCTGCTGGCCTTCATCAAGTCCTGATCAGGCGCTGCCACCCGGCATCCGGAACGTAAATGCTGTACCGGTGGCCTCATCCGAGGTCACCACCAGCGTGCCCCCATGCGACCGCGCAATCTCGGCGGCGATGTAAAGCCCCAGGCCGAGGCCGGGCCGCGGCAGCTCCGCCTGCTCGCGCGAAAACGGCCGGAACAGGGTCGCCAGTCGCTCGGCGGGAATATGCCCGCCGTTGCGCACGGTCAGCACCAATCCCTCTGGACCGGTCACCGCATCCAGCGCGATCGGCGCAGCAGCGTCGCCATGCTGCACGGCATTGGTCAGCAGGTTGGCAAGCAGCTGCCCCAGGCGGTTGGAATCGCACACCACCGCGCCATTGATCTGCATCCGCACCGCGATATCCGAACGCCCGGTAGCGTTGGCCACTTCATCCACCACCTGCCGCAGGTCGGCCGCCAGGCGGTCGGCACTGCGCAATGCCACCGGAATGCCGCCGCCCAGCCGGCCACGCGCGAAGTCGAGCACATCGCTCACCAACCCTTCCATGCGATTCACGCTGGAGGTGATGTGGTCGAACATGCGCTGCTGGTAATCGGTATGCGGCGCAGCTTCGAGCGCTTCGGTCACGAAGCTGATCGATTGCAGGGGATTGCGAAGGTCGTGGCCCAGCACGGCAATGAACTGGTCACGCAGCTCAGCCACCTGCCGCGCATCGGTAAGCGCCACTGCCGCCTGTTCAAGGCGCTCTTCGGTATCGAGGTAATTGCCGACGAGCTCGGCCAGCAGTTCCATGGAGCGCTGGACATGCGCTTCATCGAACGTGGCCGGCGCCGAATCGATCGCGCACAGGGTGCCGAAGAAGCTGCCATCCGGCCTGAAGATCGGTACCGAGGCGTAGCTCTCCAGCCCATAGATGCGCGGAGTGTGATGCCTGGAATAAACCGGGTGCAGGCTGGCATGGGCGAACACCACCGCCTTGGGCGACTGCCGGATCTCATCGCAGATGGTGGTTTCCAGCACCAGCTGGCCACCCGGCACCAGGCCGAAGCCCAGGGTGTCGTGGGTGGCGCACGCCGTCCACGTGGTTTCGGTCACCCGGGCAATGGCCGTGAACCGGCAGCCGGTGATGTGGGCGACCGTCTCGAGGATGCGCGGGACGGCCGCGATGCGGCCGATCTCGGCGATGTCGCGGAGCAGGGCGGGATCGGAGAGTTGGGGCATGGGTTTCAGCAGGTCTTCAGTCCAGTAATGGTCACACGAATCGTGCCGTGTTGGGATCCAACCAGAGCCGCACACAGCGGCCAAGGCAGATACTTAACAGTTCAGCCGCCGCGGGATTGGTGCAGAATGGCCTGCGCCCAGCCCATGGAGGAACGATGTTCAAGCGTTTGATGCAGAGCCTGACCGGCAAGCCCGCCAGCGCCAGACCGCCGCTGGCCGTGTCCCAGGCTGCAGCGCCTCCGGCGGAGGCCGCACCAGCCCAGCTCATCACCGCGTACGACGCCCACGGCCGGGAACTGCAGGTCACCCGGGCCGACTGGCGCGACAACATGCTGTTGCCCCAGATCAAGGCGATGTGGGACCAGCCCAACGAGCTCTACCAACTCATCCTCAATGCGCTGGACGACGGGTTCGCCGCCGAGGTTGATCCTGCGTCCCAGCGGATGCTGGAGATCGACCCCATCGTTGAACGGGCCCACGTCATCCGCGCGATCGTGCTGATGCAGCAGGAACGCTTCGCGCAGGCCGGGCAGGTGCTGCGCGATGCAATCGGCAGGATCGGCGAGACCGCGACGCTCCTTACCAACCTCGCGAAGGTGCAGGCCGGTAGTGGCGACGAGCATCAGGCCGATGCAACGTTGTGGAAGGCGCTGCAACTGGACCCGAACCAGGACAACGGCCTGGGCTGGTGGCTTGCACGGCAGCGCGAGCGCGGCGGTGAGCCCGCCTACCGGGCAGCACTGGAACAGGCAGCGGCCCTGCCGGGCAGCTGGCGCGCCAGCCTCTATCTGGGGCGGGAAAGCCTTGCGAAGCAGGATGTCCCGGCAGCGCTGGACCAGTTCCGCAGCGTGCTCGCCCAGGCAGCGCACAGCACCGATGTGTTGTTGGTCATTTCTGGCGACCTCGGCAATGCCGGCAGGATCGTCGAGCTGGTGGACCTCATCGGTCCGTCCTACGACCCGGAAACGCATGGGCCGCAGGTCGGGATGAACCTGGTCCAGGCTTATCTGCATCTTGATCGCCTGGACGAGGGCGAAGCGTTGCTGCATCGCCTGTACGCGCTCAACATTCCGCCGTTCAAGCAGCATCTGGATGCAATGGCCAGCCAGTACGAGGCGCGGCGGCAAGCGGGTGCATCATCGCGGCCAATCGACACGGAAGAACTGCAGATCGCGCACATGCCGTTCGAACTTCCGATCTGGCGTTACGGCCTGCGCGATCCGCAGTGGCTGTTTGCGAACAAGCCCGAAGGTGTGCGCAAGGTGACGTTCCTGATGCTGGGCAAGGTCGTGAGCGGCGAAGAGCGCGCGGAACAACAACGGGAAGACGAACTGGGGCGCCTGAGTCGCGCCATTCCGCTGTACCTGGCGGAAAGCGCCTACGAATGGACATCCCTGCACGCCCACTCCCTGGCCGCAGTGGTCCGGGGTGGCGGGCCGGTGCTGTTCGGTGCGCAGGACGAGGCCGGCGAACGCGAAACCGCGGCTGGGTTCGCGTCCAGTACGGATCTGCTGGTGCTCGGTTCCATTGGTGAGGCAGGCAACCTCTGGACCGTCGATCTTGGCATCTGGGATACCGCCCGCGTGGCATTGATCGGGCGTGAAGCGGTGTCGTCGGACAGGGCAGGGTTGGAGGCCGCGATACTGGAGCTGGAAGGCAGGGTGCTTGCGCGACTGGGCGGCGTACAGGGCGCGCCGCACGATGCGATCTACACGCGGCCCACGGCGGAACAGATGCAGCCGTATCTGGGCGCGCTGGCGCAGTCACTGACGCTGTCCCTGGTCGCCAACGAGGTCACGCGGAAGCAGGATCTGTGGGGCGAGCGCAACCTGATCGAATGGCCGCTGCGGATGGCACTGCAGTGGCCGGAGCAGGAAGTGTTCAAGGCCCTGTACCTGTCGGGTATCAGCCACGCGGCGCGCTACGGTTCCGAGCTGCTCAGCGAGTTCGAGGGGCGTTCGTTCGCCCTGCTGCACGAGATGGGGCAGGCGAAATCGCCGCTGGTCGACCTTGGACCGCTGCTGCTGCATGCCTTTGGCCGTGCCGACGGGCTGGCAGCGCTGCGCAGGGACACCGCCGATGCACGTCGCCTTGCATGGATTGAACGGGTGGTCGGGGTTGGCTAGATTGGCGGCTCGACAGTAGCTCAACCGGAAGAGACGCTGATGCCATCGCCCCGGTACACAGTGTTGAGAGCCATGTTCATGGTCGTCACCTGGCTGATCATCGTGGTGGTATCAGCCGAATTCCTGCTGGCGGCGTATGCAAAGTACGGGCTTCTGGACAGCCCCGCGTACGGCCGCTTCGTGGATCGCCATGGCTGGCTATGGCTGCACCTGGCTGGCGGCGTGGTGGCCATCGTGACCGGGCCGATCCAGTTGCTGGCGCGCTGGTGGTGGGAACGTCCTGCACTGCATCGGCGGGTTGGGTATCTCTATTTCGGTGGAGTCCTCACGGCCAGCGCAGCCGCCGCCGGGTTGATCGCCACCACCCCCGCACCGCTTTCCATCAAGATTGGTTTCGCCGGTACGGCCCTGGCGTGGTTGACCACGGCGCTGTTGGCCATGATCGCGATCCACCGCGGCCGCGTGGAGCGGCACAGGACGTGGATGATCCGCAACTACGCGGTGACCTTGGCGCCAGTCCTGTTCCGCTTGATGTTGCCGGTGGCCATTGCTTCAGGCCTGGCGCCGGGCGGGGCACTCATCTCTTGCCTGCTTTGGGCAAGCTGGCTGTTGCCGCTCGTCATGGTGGAAGCGTTTCGCCGAAGGGCCGTTGCCTGCACGCCTTCGCCCTACCGTTGGAGGACTGCCATCAGGCAGCACCTGCCCTGGTTCCTGATCAACCTGGGCGTCGCCGGCAAGGGGCGGGATTGTGAGGCGCATGGTGGCGCGCATTCCTGGTACAACGTCGACGGCGATAACAGCGGGTGTTATCACTGCAGGGTGGTCCGGCCAGGTGTGCCGTAGCTTGGAACGAACGGGTGGCCAGCAGGCCAACGAGAGGCAGACGCCAATGTCATTCCACAATGAATTCATCTCGAACGAAGACCTGCTCCGATACCGGCTGGATGCGGTCAACGAAGCACTCGGTATCGACGGGCCGCCAGCTCTTCAATGGACCATTGACCGCGAGCACGACAGTTACCTTCGGCTTGCGTTCAACATTGCGGATGACGCGCGCCACCAATGGAAATGGTTCTTCAGATGGCGGGGAACCATGCTGGTGCTTACCCTCCTTGAGCTCGATTCTGGCATAGGGCTCAATGGCGTGGGTTGGATCCACTATCGACTCATGGAACTGGTGCCGCTTGGCATCGAAGTCCCAGCCGCCGATGTGGAGATGCAGCGCAACGATATCGTCGGAGATCTGAGGGACGCGTTGAAAGTTTACAAGGTGGGTGGGATGTTCCCGCTATGCACAGAGTGCGACGTGCGGCTGGATGGCTGACCTCAGCCCTACGTGCCTGAATCTGCGCCAGCAAGACCTATGATTGCGTAATGTGGCGCAACCGTTTCATGCGCTGTTCCCATCCTGTCACCAACTGGGGGATTCATGTCTGCACTTGCCTTGCTGTTTGCCGCTGCTGCTTCCGCCCCTACCCAGGCCCCACCGGATGGTGCCACCGTAGCCGCCATCGAGGCGACCTGCTTTGACTATGTGGATGGGCAGCTGGAAGCCGATCCCCAGCGGGTAGCGCGGTCATTGCATCCAGACCTGGCCAAGCGGATGGTGCTGGGCGAAACCCCGGACGAGCGGCTGGGCCTGCGCCGCATGAGCAAGGAAGAACTGGTGGGCCTGACCCGCCAGGGCGCGCTGAAGACCCCCAAGGCAGAGTGGGACCGTACCTGCCGCGTGCTGGACGTTACCGGCAACGCGGCCTCGGTGCGGCTGGAGACGCCCTGGTTCGTGGACTACTTCCACATGGGCCGTTTCGGTGAGCGCTGGATCATCGTCAACGCGCTCTGGTACTCCAAGCCCAGACCGGCCTCCACGGCACCGGCGGCCAGGTAATCAGGGCGAACACGCCGCATGGTGTGACAGCAGATCGGCGAGTCGCCCGCCGTCCGCAACAGCGGCAACATAGCCGTCGGGGCGCACCAGCACCCACTCGTCCGGGCCCAGTCCGTACGCGCGCTGGAAATGCCCATCGTCGTCGCGCAGGTCACCCTTCGGCCCAATGAGGTGTACGTGCAGTCCGGCGCGCGGCGGCGCAGCAGTGCGGTCGGCCGCATGGCCGAGCAGCGTCCAGTGGGTGCCGCGGAGTACCTCGAACAATCGGATTGGCTGCCCGCCTGCGCCCTGCAGCGGTGCATCAGGCGCGCGGTCGCCGGCCTCGATGCGCCCCTCGCGCGATTCGGCCGGCAGCGTAAGCGAAGACACCCGATACCCCAGGTCGAGCTGCTGCACCTCACGCCCACGGCGGTTGTCGCCGCGCTGGGCGTGCTCGAGAAGCCTGGTAGCAAGACCGAGCATTGCCGCCGCAACCGGCCTGCGTTCTTCTTCGTAAGTATCGAGCAGTACCTCTGGCGCGCCGTCCAGTACGGACGCCAGCTTCCAGCCCAGGTTGTATGCATCCTGCGCGCTGGTGTTCAGTCCCTGGCCGCCGGTAGGCGGATGGGTGTGCGCCGCATCGCCAACCAGGAATACCCGGCCAACGCGATACCGATCTGCCAGGCGTGCGTTCATCTGGTACGCGGAGGCCCACGAGACGCTGTCGACCGTGATGTCATCGCGCCCTGTCCGCGCGTGCACCATCGCGGCCAGGCCATCGACGGACAGGTCCACCTCGCCCTCCGGCGGCACCGGTGCCTGCAACTGGAACAGGTCCGTGCCCATGAGCGGGCACAGCGAGATGCGGCGCGTCATGTCGTCCTCGTTGAAGTTGTGCCACGCATCGCGGGGCAGGCCCTGCAGCACGATATCGGCGACGACGGCGCGAACGCCCAGGGTCTGGCCCGGGAAAGGAATCGCCAGTGCCTGGCGCACGAAGCTGCGGCCGCCGTCGGCGCCGATCAGGTAACGGGTTCTGATCGCCTGCTCGCCGCTGGGCGTAGCGATGCGGACGTGCACACCTTCGCCATCCTGATCGAAGGCGAGCACTGCGTGGCTGAATTCCACGGCATGGCCCAGTTCGGCCAACCGCTCACGCATGACAGCTTCTGTAAGGAACTGCGGCACCATGAGCGGCTGACGATAGGGCTCGGCGGGGGTAGCCAGCGCAGCTTCCAGAACCGCGCTGTCGGCGCTGCTGCCATCGCCATGGTGGGTACGCGAAAGGGGGTACGGCCCCCCGGTAGCGAACAACCGGTTGAGGATGCCCATGTCCTCGAAGACCTCTTGGCTGCGGGGCTGGATGCCTTTGCCGCGCGAGCCATGGAAAGGCTGGTCCTGCTGCTCCAGCAGCCTGAAGGACACGCCACGCCGGGCCAGTTCGATGGCCAGGGTCAAACCAGCGGCACCGGCGCCACAGATCACAACATCAGGGGTGTTACCCATCGTTTTCTCCAAGTATGTGTAATATGCACGTATCTGGAGGGGATGCTATGCCTGCGAAAAAGAGAGTGCAAGATACACATATTTCGGCCCAGCTGAAGTCGCTGCACCTGTCCATGGTCAGCCTTGTCAGCGTGATGAACCGCCCGCGCAACGACGAGCGACTCCTGCAGGAAGCGGGGGTGAAGCTGGACCAGGCTCTGTTCCGGCTGCTGGTGGTGATCGAGCGGGTCGGGCCGATCGGGGTGGTCGAACTGGCTGACCGGCTGGGGCGCGATTACACGACCATCAGCCGGCAGGTGGCCAAGCTCGCGACCATGGAACTGATCACCCGCCAGGGTAATCCGCAGGACCGCCGGATCCGCGAGGCCACCATTGCGCCCAAGGGCAAGGAGATGACTGATCGCTTGGACGCCGCGCGCGAGCGGATGGGCAGGGTCATCTTCGACTCATGGGAGCCGCAGGAGGTATCGGACCTGGTGCGGCTGATGGCGAAATTCGCCGATGCCATGGAAGCGGTCGAACGGGGGGCCTGACAGGGTCAGTCGCTGCCCAGCATTTTTGCCAGCGCGGCGGTCACCCGCCGTTTCACCGCGGGTGGCATGCGCCGGTTGGCGATGTAGTCATGGGCCCAGAGCCCGTCGGACGCCAGTCGCACGATGAAGTTGGCCATGGCTTGGGCATCGTCCGGGTCGGTGGGGTCAGGCGCGGCCCAGGCGTCGATGATCCGGTCCCACGGCGCGGCCAGGGCCGGGTCGTGCGCGAACTCCAGCAGGAACAGCAGTTCGGCGCGGGTGGCGCCGTGGCTGGAGGCGAGGATATAGGCGCGGTGGCGCTCGGTGGCCGTGGTCTGCTCGAACGGCTTGCCGGCGTGGCCGACCAGCACCGCTTCCCACTGCGCGGCAAGCTGCTCATTGATGCCTTGGATCAGCGCCTCGCGCGATTGGAAGTGGTAGACCAGCCCACCTCGCGTCACCCCGGCTTCGGCGGCGACCGAATCGAAGGTGACGGCGCGGATGCCATCGCGGTTGGTCACCCGGATGGCGGCGTCGAGGATGCTGTCGCGGTTGCTCTGGCGCATGGCGGTGTTCAGTGCTCAGTGATTGACAGCGAAGGTAGCCGAACCTGGCCCGTAGCGGCGCAACAGCACGAGAGTAAATACGCTGCCCGCGCCGAGTACAGCGCCGACAATCGCAAGGATGAGCGCGTAGCTGCGATCGAACGCCGTTGACGCGGCGTGCAGCAGCGCGGTCCCGCCCGCACCGTCGGCGCTGGCCAGCGCCAACGCTTCGGTGATGCCCTCGCGCGCCGCAACCGGTGCGCCGGCGGGCAGTTCCAGGCC
>NZ_JASCOP010000046.1:0-29775 GCF_029959395.1 Stenotrophomonas sp. PS02300 | reverse complement strand
CCGGCGTCCTGGCCACCGCCCTGCGGGGCCGGGGCATCGCCGCCGGAAGCGGCCGGTGCCTGGGGCGCCTGCTGCGGCGCTGCGGGTGCAGCCGGCGCCGGCGCGGCGGGCGCGGCAGCCAGGGGCAGGGCGTTCTGTTCGGGGGAAGACCCGGTGTCGGCGCTGCTGGCAGCGGCCTTGGCGACGCGCGGCTTGCGCACGCGCTTCTCGGCGGGCGCGTCGGCGCTCCCGGGTTCGGAAGTAGTGATATCGGACAAGTGCTGAATTCCTCGCTGGAAGGTGCGAGCGCCCGGCAGGGGCGGCGAACGTTGGGAAGGGATTCTGGAAAGAAACGTCGTCCAGAAGATGCGGCGCGCGAATGCGGCCGGATGTGCCGACACTAACACCGGCTCGCGGCGCTGCGCAAGCCGGGTGGGGCAGGATCATTCATGCGGGCGTGGGGCCCGCGGGGCAGCCGGGGTGGCCGGCTGCCGGGTGGCTCAGGCCAGGGCCTTGTCGAGCAGGCCGGCCAGCTGGGCCTTGCCCACCGCGCCAACCTGTTCGGCGACCTTCTGGCCGTCCTTGAACACCACCAGGTACGGAATCGAACGCACGTGGTACTTGATGGCCAGGTCGCGGCTCTGGTCCACGTTGACCTTCACGATCTTGGCGCGGCCGGTGTAGGCGTCGGCCAGTTCGTCCAGGGCCGGGGCGATCATCTTGCAGGGACCACACCATTCGGCCCAGAAATCGACCAGGACCGGTTCCTTGGAATTCAGCACGGTGCTATCGAAGTCGGCATCGCCGACATGTACAACCTTGTCGCTCATCTTGGTCTCTCGTTTTGGAGTGCACCCGGCAGGGCCGGAGGGGTTGAACCTGGACAGGGCTGGGGGCCTGGTCCGCGTCTGCTGCCTCGTGGCCGCGGGTGCGGCCAGCGGTGCGTCCGATGGATGCCTGGACGCTCACGGCCGGCAGTGTACCCCTATCGTCGCGGGGCGACAGACACCGGTTGGAAAGAATCGTCCTGTGACCGTCATCGCGCTTTGCCGGGGTTGGCGGGAACGATATGCGGGTGGGGCTTTGGCGGTTCCAGCCCTTCCCGCGAACGCGTTCAACTGGGGGTTGGGACGATGAAAGGCAGCCACGCAGGGCGTGGCTCTACGGTTGGGCGGGCCGTCGCATGGGGGTCTGCGACGGCTTCCCCCGGTTTGGCGGCCGCTTTGCGCTAAACTGGCCCACTGTGCGGCGCCCCGGGACCGGTTCGGTCCGGCCTCCGCCTTTCCAGGCGCAGGGCCCAATGGCGACGGTGCCCCCCAAGATTGCAAGCCACCCGCATCTCTGTCGGCTGGCCTTACCAAGACGGACTCATGAGCGACAAACCGCTGACCGATTTGACCTTCTCCTCCTTCGAGCTGCATCCGGCCCTGCAGGCTGGCCTTGAAGGCGCTGGTTTCACCCGCTGCACCCCGATCCAGGCGCTGACCCTGCCGGTCGCACTGCCCGGCGGCGATGTCGCCGGCCAGGCCCAGACCGGTACCGGCAAGACGCTGGCGTTCCTGGTCGCGGTGGTGAACCGCCTGCTGACCCGCCCGGCGCTGGCCGACCGCAAGCCGGAAGACCCGCGCGCGCTGATCCTGGCGCCCACCCGCGAACTGGCCATCCAGATCCACAAGGATGCGGTGAAGTTCGGCTCGGACCTGGGCCTGCGCTTCGCGCTGGTCTACGGCGGGGTGGATTACGACAAGCAGCGCGAACTGCTGCAGCAGGGCGTGGACGTGATCATCGCCACCCCGGGCCGCCTGATCGATTACGTCAAGCAGCACAAGGTGGTGTCGCTGCACGCCTGCGAAATCTGCGTGCTCGACGAAGCCGACCGCATGTTCGACCTGGGCTTCATCAAGGACATCCGCTTCCTGCTGCGCCGCATGCCCGAGCGCACCACCCGGCAGACCCTGCTGTTCAGCGCCACGCTCAGCCACCGCGTGCTGGAGCTGGCCTATGAGCACATGAACGAGCCGCAGAAGCTGGTGGTGGAGAGCGAGTCGATCACCGCCGCGCGCGTGCGCCAGCGCATCTACTTCCCGGCCGACGAAGAGAAGATCCCGCTGCTGCTGGGCCTGCTGTCGCGCAGCGAAGGCGCGCGCACCATGGTGTTCGTCAACACCAAGGTGTTCGTGGAGCGCGTGGCGCGCTCGCTGGAGAAGGCCGGCTACCGCGTTGGCGTGCTGTCCGGCGACGTGCCGCAGAAGAAGCGCGAGAGCCTGCTCAACCGCTTCCAGAAGGGCCAGCTGGAAATCCTGGTGGCCACCGACGTGGCCGCGCGCGGCCTGCACATCGACGGCATCAAGTACGTCTACAACTACGACCTGCCGTTCGACGCCGAAGATTACGTGCACCGCATCGGCCGTACCGCCCGCCTGGGCGAGGAAGGCGATGCGATCAGCTTCGCCTGCGAGCGCTACGCGATGGGCCTGCCGGATATCGAGGCCTACATCGAACAGAAGATCCCGGTAGAAGCGGTCACCAGCGAAATCCTGACCGCGTTGCCGCGTCCGGAACGCGCCCCGGCTGCGCCGGGCGAGGAAGGCGACGAGAACGAGAGCGTTGGCCAGATCTTCCGCGAAGCGCGCGAAGCACGCGCCGCCGAGGAAGAGCGTCGCGGCGGCGGTCGTTCGTCCAGCGGCAGCCGCTCCGGCGGTGGCCGTGGCGAGCGCAGTGGTGAACGCAGCGGCGAACGCCGCCCGCGTGGCCCGCGCAAGCCGCGCGTGGAAGGCGAGCAGCCTGCCGTGGCCGTGGAAGGCGCCGCACCGGTCGAGGCTGCAAAGCCCGCCCAGGCGCCGCGTCCGCCGCGCGCCGAAGGTGCGCCGGAAGGTGCGGCCGAGGGCGAGCGCGCGCCGCGCAAGCGCCGTCGTCGTCGCCACGGTCGTCCGGTGGAAGGTGCCGAGGGTGCCGCGCAGTCGGTCACGCCGGTGCAGGTCACCGCCAAGCCGATGCGCAACACCGCACCGGCCGCCGATCCGGGCGCAGGCTTCCTGACCCGCATCGGCCGCAAGATCCGCCGGATGCTGTCGGGCGGTTGATCTCCGATCAACGGTAGCGCCCGGCCGGTGGCCGGGCGACACGCCGTTCCCACGCCGCCATCCTCCTCCTGCATAATCGGAGGAATGAGCGTCCTGCGTTTTGACAATGTCAGCAAACACTATGCGGGCGGCCACCAGGCTCTGGTGGACGTCAGCTTCGATGTCGCACCCGGCGAAATGCTGTTCGTCACCGGGCACTCCGGCGCCGGCAAGAGCACCCTGCTCAAGTTGATCCACCTCGACGAACGGCCCAGCCGTGGCGCGGTGGTGTTCGACGAGCGCAACCTGCTCAAGGTGCGCGGTGGCGATATCCCGCACCACCGCCGTGCGGTCGGTGCGGTCTACCAGGACCACCGCCTGCTGATGGACCGCAGCATCGCCGAGAACGTGGCCCTGCCGCTGATCCTGCGCGGTACCCGGCGCGGTGACATCGGCAAGCGCGTGCGCTCGGTGCTCGAGCGCATGGGCCTGGGCCACCGCGAAAAGGCGCTGCCCTCGCAGCTGTCGGCCGGTGAGCAGCAGCGCGTGGGCATCGCCCGTGCGATCGTCGGCGAGCCCAAGCTGCTGGTGGCCGATGAGCCCACCGGCAACCTCGATCCAACCCTGGCCGCTGAAATCATGGCGCTGTTCGCCGAACTGCCCGAGCGCGGCACCAGCGTGCTGGTGGTCAGCCACGACCTGGCGCTGCTGCGCGCCATGCGCAAGCGCGTGCTGATCCTCGACCACGGCAAGCTGATCGACGACATCTCGCCGCAGGACCTGGCCGAATGAGTACCGCCACCAACAAGGAAGCCGCGGCTCCGTCGCGCCTGGGCGTGTGGCTGCACCACCACGGCCACAGCGTGGTGTTCAGCCTGGGCCGCGCCTGGCGCAAGCCGTGGGCCACCCTGCTGACCGTGATGGTGATGGCGCTCGCCCTGGCCCTGCCGCTGGGCCTGTCGATCGCGCTGGACAACCTCAAGCATTTCGCCGGCAGCGTGCAGCAGTCGCGCGACATCAACCTGTTCCTGAAGACCGATGTCGATGCCGCCGCCGCCAAACAGGTTGCCGACACCCTGCGCGGTCGCGCGGATGTGGCCGGGGTAACCCTGCGCTCGCCCGATGAAGGCCTGGCAGAACTGCGCGACAGCGCCGGGCTGGGCGAAGCCATCGATGCGCTGCACGACAACCCGCTCCCCTCGCTGCTGATCATCACCCCGGCCAACGGCACCGACGACGCCCGCCTGGCGCAGTCGCTGGAGGGCCTGCCGCAGGCCGACCTGGTCCAGCACGATGCGCTGTGGCGCAAGCGCCTGGATGCCTGGCTGGGCTTCGGCACGCGCCTGGTGCAGGTGCTGTCGGTGCTGCTGGGCCTGGGCGCGGCGCTGGTGGTGGGCAACACGGTGCGGCTGGACATCCAGGCGCGCCGCGATGAAATCGGCGTGCTGCAGCTGCTGGGCGCCAGCGACGGCTTCATCCGCCGCCCGTTTCTGTACCTGGGCGCGTGGTACGGGCTGGGCGCCGGTGCGCTTGCCCTGGCGCTGGTGGGTGGGGCGGGGCTCGCGCTGCGCCCGCCGCTGGCCGCGCTGTCGCAAAGCTATGCCAGCCCGTTCGTGCTGCATGGGCTGGACCTGTTGCATTCTTCGCTCGTGCTGGTCGGCACTGTCGTGCTGGGCTGGCTGGGCGCGTGGCTGGTGACGGGGCATTTCCTGCGCCAGACCCGTCCGACCGAAACCTGAGGCCTGCCCTGCATGCGTCCGCAAGTACTGAAGCACCTGGTCGACGACGCGCCGCGCGTCATGGTGGTCGATGGTTCCAAGCTGGTCCGCAAGCTCATTGCCGATGTGCTGCAGCGCGAGCTCCCGGCGGTCGAGGTGGTGGGCTGCGCCAGCATCGAAGACGCGCGCATGGCGTTGGCGGCCGGCCCGGTCAACCTGGTCACCACCTCGCTGACGCTCAGCGATGGCGACGGCCTGGACCTGGCCCGGCTGGTGCGCGAAACCGCCGGGCAGGCCTACGTGCCGGTGATCGTGGTCTCCGGTGATGCCCAGCAGCATCTCGAGCAGCGCCGTTTCACCGATTACGTCACCGACTATTTCGACAAGGCGCTGGGGCATGAAGCCCTGGCGACGTTCATCCGGGGCTACGTGCAGCCGGAAACCATTCCCGGCGCCACCATCCTGTACGTGGAAGACAGCCGCGTGGTCGCCGAAGCAACCAAGCGCATGCTCGAGCGGCAGAGCTTGAACGTGCTGCACGTGATGACCGCCGAAGAGGCGTTCGCACTGCTTACCGCCGAATCGCTCGGGCGCAGCAGCCACCGCATCGACCTGGTGCTCACCGACGTCACCCTGAAGGGCGAGCTGAGCGGGCTGGATGTGGTTGAGCGCGTGCGCGTGGACTTCGGCTACGGCAAGCGGCGCCTGCCGGTGCTGGTGATGACCGGCGACGGCAACCCGCTCAACCAGTCCGGGCTGCTGCAGGCCGGCGCCAACGACCTGGTGCAGAAGCCGATCGAAGAGCGGCTGCTGGTCACCAAGGTGCTGTTCCAGCTGCGCCTGTCACGCCTCAACGACAAACCCCTGGTGCGATGAACGACGACGTACAACCGACCATCCAGCTTGAAGCGAGCTGGAAGGCGCGTATTGGCGATTACCTGCTGCGCCCCGAGATGCGTGACCTGGCCGCGTTCCTGCGCCAGCGCAAGGCGGCCGGTGCGCATGTATTCCCGCCGGGCCCGCAGATCTTCTCCGCGTTCGACGCCACCCCGTTCGACCAGGTCAAGGTGGTCATCCTTGGCCAGGATCCGTACCACGGCGCGGGCCAGGCCCATGGCCTGAGCTTCTCGGTGATGCCCGGCGTGCCGGTGCCGCCGTCGCTGTTGAACATGTACAAGGAGCTGGAAGCCGACCTCGGCCTGCCGCGCCCGGACCATGGTTGCCTGCTGCCGTGGGCGCGCCGGGGCGTGCTGCTGCTCAACGCGGTGCTGACCGTGGAAGAAGGGCAGGCCGGTTCGCACCAGAAGCGTGGCTGGGAAGGGTTCACCGACCACGTGGTGGACACCCTCAACCGCGAGCGCGAGGGCCTGGTGTTCCTGCTGTGGGGCAGCTATGCCCAGCAGAAGGGCAAGGTGATCGATACCGGCCGCCACCGCGTGCTCAAGGCACCGCATCCGTCGCCGCTGTCGGCGCACCGCGGTTTCCTGGGGTGCCGACACTTCTCGTCGGCCAACCAGTACCTGGAGCGACGCGGCCTGGGCGGCATCGATTGGTCGTTGCCGCCGCGCGCCGCCATTTAAACACCCAGCATTTCGATGATGGATTGCGCCACCTGCCGCTTGCGCGGCGGCAGGCGCCGGAACAGCGACAGGATGTTGCCCTCCAGGTCGTTGCGCGCGTAATCGGCGGTGGGCGCCGCAGCGCTCAACTCGCCGCCATCGGCCTTGCCGCAGCCGCGGCCGGTGGCCAGCCACTCGAAGCGCACCTGCGTCACCACGGCAATGCGCGCCAGGTGCTCCACGCTTGGATGCGTGCCTTCCTTTCGTTCCCACTGCGCTACCGCACTTCTTTTCACGCCGGTCTCATTCGCGAGTTGCGATTGCGACAGCCCTGCACTGGTCCGCGCCCCACGGATCCGGTCTGACATCGTGAGCATGGCAATCCCCTTCCCATTCCTTGAGTGGTGGAGGGTTATCGATACTAACGAGACAGCAATTCTTTCAACAGAATGTACAGAATTGCTGTCTGTCGTTGGCACCGCAGGGTTACCCATCCGTAAACCCCGCAGCGACAGCCCAACTTCCCTCAGTAAATCTACTGGCCGGTTTGACGATTGTCACCCGTACACGTAGTTAATCCTCCATGCCGGCCAAATAACCCGCCGGAAAAACTGAACATCGGAACAGGCCTGCATCAGGTCACACATGGTAGGTATTTTCCTACCCGTGAAGGCGTGCTGCGGCCAAGAAACTGGGGGACGGCCGATGGATAATGTTTCAAGTGTGAAAAGGGCGTTAGTGCGGTTCAGGATTGTCAGTATCTCCGCATTAATTGTGATGGGGCTCGCGTTATCCAGCATTTTCACTGTCGCAAATGCCCAGGATGCGTGCACGGCAAATGGCGCGTGTGTCTCCGCGGGTCCGCGACTTGCGCAGGTCGACAGCACACAAAGTCCCGTGCTGAACCTGCTTTTCACGACGCTTTTGCCCGGAACAAATATCAATATCACCGCGGTGGACTGGAACCACATCGCCGGTGCCGATGTGAATCTCAACGCACTGCTGACCCGCCTCAACGGCGGCGTCGAGGTCAGCGACCCCAGCCAGGTGCTCAACGCCAACATCACCCTGGGCCAGCTGCAGGCCGCGCTGGTGTCGGTGCTGCAGGCCGACGGCAACACGCTGGCTGCCAACGCGCTCAACCTGCTGACGCCCTCGCTCAGCGGCCTGAGCGGCAACATCCGCCTGGCCGACCTGCTGCAGGTGAGCCTGCCGTCCGGTTCGCTGGCCAACGTCAACCTGGACGTACTGGACCTGATCACCGGTGGCGTGCAGCTGTACAACTTCCGCAACGTGGTGACCACGCCCACGCCGGTCACGCTCACCACCGCACAGCTGGCCCCGCTCGGCCTGGGCGGCCTGGCCAATGTGCGCATCTGGGCGCAGGTGATCGAGCCGCCGGTGTACAACTGCGGCCCGGTGGGCACCGGCTTCCACAGCGCAGCGATCCGCCTCAAATTCGATTTCGACGTCGTCCAGGGGCTGAACATCGCGCCGCTGGTGTCGGCGTTGAACGGTCTCAACGTCGGCGGCCTCGTCTCGCTGGCCGGCACCAACATCACCGCCTCGCTGCTGCACCTGTCGGTGTATGCGGATATCGCCCGCGCCGAAGGCACCATCAACGCGGTCAACCTGGCCAGCAACGCGGTGACCCTGCAGGCACGGCCGGGCCTGGTCAACCTGTACATCGGCACCATCAGCGATGCGGTGTTCTTCAACCGCACCGCCGTGCTCACCCCGGCCAGCGTCACCCCGATCAATGCCACCTCGCTGGCTGTCACGGTGGGGGTCAACCTGCTGACCGCCGTGAAGGTGGCCGACGTCGATGTGCCGCTGACGGTATCGGTGCGCGCCGTCGCCACCGGGACCCCATCGACGCAGTCGGTGGTCTTCAACGGCCCCTATCCGCAGACACGCACGCTGACCAGCGGCACGGTCACGGCAACCTCTCTGGTCACCTCGCTGGTCAACTCGCTGGAACTGCAGATCACCAGCGGCACGCCGGTGGTGCGCCTGGTCAACAACCTCATCGTGCTGCCGCTGCCGGTGAACACCATCGTCAATGCGCTGGTCAGCACGCTGCTGCAGCCGCTCAGGGTCGTGGTCAATGCGGTGGTCGCGCCGGTCCTGGCTGCAGTGCTGGGCGGGGTGGTCGACAACCTGCTGGGCCTGCTCGGCATCCGCATCGGCCAAGCGGTGTTTACGGTGGAAAGCATTTCGCAGAGCTGCGCGGCGACCGTGCAGCTGGTCAAGACGCTGGCGCCCACCACGGATCCCGGGCTGTTCAACCTCAGTGTCGCGCAGGGCGCCACGGTACTGGCCAGCGTGGCCAACGTCGGCAACAACGGCGCCACCACGGCCGTGGTCACTACACCGGGCAGCGTCTACACCCTGGCTGAAACCGCCGGAACCGCCACCGTGCTGGCGCGCTATGCCAGTACGTGGGAGTGCAAGGACCAGGCCGGCACGACCCTGACCAGCGGCACCGGGCAGAACTTCAACTTCACCTCGCCGGCGTTGTCCGCGCAGCCACTCAACGTGGTCTGCCGCATCACCAATCGAACACGCCAGGCGGATCTGTCGATCACCAAGTCCGATGGCAGCGGTACCTACACGCCGGGCGGCACGGCCAGCTACGTCATCACCGTCAGCAATGCCGGGCCGGATCCGGTCACCGCTGCGCAGGTGACCGACACGCTGCCGGCGGGCGCCACGCTGACCGCACCGTGGAGCTGTGCTGCGTCGGCAGGCAGCGTCTGCAGTGCCGCCAGTGGCGGTGCGGCCGGCGGCAACAGCGTCAGCCTCGGGGTCGATCTGATCAATGGCGGGCAGGCCACGATCACCGTGCCGGTCCGCTTCAGCGCCGACCCCACCGCGTACTAGTCGTACCCACCCGGAGCGCCACCGTGGCGGTGGCGCTTCGGCAGCAACGACGCAACACGCAGCGCGCGGGCAGGTCCCTGCGCGGTGCTTTCGAGGATCACTGCATGCCGACCGCCAGCGCCCGCCGCTTCCTTTCCCAGCCCACCGCCAGCCGCCTGCGCGCCCGCGCGCTGCCCTTGGCCGGTGTACTGCTGATGGCCCTGGCCACCGCCGGCGTGCACGCGCAGGCGTACCGCAACCCGCTGGTCAACACCGCCACGGTCGCCGCCCCGGCCGACATCTCCGATCCCACCCCCGGCAACAACAGCAGCAGCGACAGCAATACCCTGGCGGCTACGGCGCAGTTGAGCGTGGTCAAGACCATCACCTCGGCCGTGCCGGTCCCCGTAGGTGGCGCGGTGCAGTACCGCATCGAAGTGCGCAACGCGGGACCGTCGCAGGCCGTGGGTGCAACGCTGACTGATTCGGTGCCGACCCAGCTCACCGGCGTTACCTGGACCTGCGCGCCGGTATCGGCCGCAACCTCCTGTTCCGCCGCGTCGGGCACCGACAGCGTCAATGTCGGGGTCAATGTCGGCGTGGGCGAAGTGCTGGTGGTGCTGGTCAGTGGTACCGCGCCCACCGTCACCCCGGCCACGATCTCGGCCAACAGCGCCACCATCACGCCGCCGCCGGGCACCACTGATCCCACGCCGGGCGACAACACCTCCACCACGCCCACGATCACCGTGCAGGCGGCGGCGATCATTGCCAACAACGACAACTACACCGCCACGCCGATTGCGCCGGGCGCCGGTGGCACAACGCCGCGTGTGTTCGCCAACGACACCCTCAACGGCGCGGCCTTCGCCGACGCCGCCGTGGTGGCCACGCTCACCACCGCGCCGGCCGGCTATGCCATCAACGCCAACGGCACCATCAGCGTGCCGGCCACCGCTGCGGCGGGTCCGGTCACGCTGACGTACCAGATCTGCGAAGCGGCGTCCCCCAGCAACTGTTCCAGCGCCAGCGTACAGCTGGTGGTCAGCCCCAATGCCGTCGATGACAGCTACGCCGTGCAGGCCGGCGCGCAGCGGGTCGGCAACGTGCGCGACAACGACAACTACGTGGTCGATTCCACGTTCACCCAGACCGCCGCACCGACACAGGGCACCCTGCAGCTTCTGACGGACGGCAACTTCACCTATACGGCCAATGCCGGTGCCACCGGCACCGATACCTTCAGCTACCAGCTGTGCCTGCCCGCGCCCAACGGCGCCGTGTGCGACACCGCCACGGTCACGATCAACCTCACCGCGAACGTGATCGACGCGGTCAACGACGACTTCAGCGCGGCGTCCATTCCGGCCGTGGCGGGCGGCACTACGGCCAGCGTGCTCACCAATGACACGTTCAATGGCGCGGCGGTTGTGCCGGCCAACCTGATCACCACCCTGATCACTGCGCCCGCCGGCTACACGATCAACGCCGCCGGCGCGATCAGCGTGCCGGCCAATGCCGTGGCCGGTCCGGTCAGCCTGGCCTACCGCATCTGCGTCACCGCCGCGCCCACGTTGTGCGATACCGCCACGGTGCAGGTGGTGGTGGGCCCGAACGCGCTGGACGATGCCATCACCACGCCCGGCGCCGGGCAGCCGGTGTCGGGCAGTGTGGCCGGCAATGACAACACCCCGGCCGGCTCCGCCTTCACCCCGGCCGGTGCGGCCGCCACCCAGGGCACGGTCATCCTCAACGGCGATGGCGCGTTCACCTACACGCCCAATGCCGGTGCCAGCGGCACCGATACGTTCGGCTACCAGGTCTGCCTGCCGGCGCCGAATGGCGCAGTCTGCGATAGCGCGGTCGTCACCGTCACCCTGGGTGCCAACGCGCTGTTGGCCAACGACGATCTGTTCCCGACCCCGGTGTCGGCCCTTACCGGTGGCAGCACGCCGAGCGTGCTCGGCAACGACACCCTCAATGGCGTCGTGGTTACCCCAGGTACCGTCACCGCCACCCTGCAGGGCGCCGTGACCGGTTTCAGCCTGGATGCGGTCTCCGGTGTGATCACCGTAGCGGCCGGTGTTCCGGCCGGCGCCACCGCGCTGAGCTACCAGCTGTGCGAGAACGCGGTGCCGGCCAATTGCAGCACCGCCAACGTGCAGGTGCTGGTGAGCCCGGCCGCGCAGCCCGACAGTTACCCCGTGCAGTCGGGCCAGGCGGCTACCGGCAACGTAGGCACCAATGACGCGCCGCCGGTCGGCGCGGTGTTCACCGCGCTGAGCCAGCCGACGCTGGGCACGCTGGTCTTCAACACCGATGGCAGCTTCACCTACACCTCGGCACCGGGCAGCACCGGCAGCGACACGATCACCTACCAGGTGTGCCTGCCGGCGCCGAACAGCGGGGTGTGTGCGACCACCACGGCGGCCTTCGTCATCGCCGCCAACACCGTGGATGCAGTGGATGATCCGTTCACCTCGCCAGCGATCTCGCCGGTGACCGGCGGCAGCACGCCGTCGGTACTGGGCAATGATCTGTACAACGGCGCGCCGGCGGCCGCTGCGCAGGTCACCCTGAGCCTGACCGGCACGGCACCGCCGGGCTACACCATCACCAGCGCCGGGGTGATCAACGTCCCGGCCGGTGCCGCCGCCGGTGCGGTGAGCATCACCTACGAGCTGTGCGAAGCCGGCACCACCAGCAACTGCGACACCGCCGCGGTCGCGCTGCTGATCGCACCTGCGGCCGCCGACGACACCTACACCACCTCGGCCGGCCAGCCGCTGGTGGGCGATGTCAGCATCAACGACAACGCGCCGGCCGGGTCCACCTACAGCGTGTTCACGCCGCCGGCCGCGGGCACCTTCACCCTGCAGGCCAACGGCAGCTTCAGCTACACGCCCGCCGGCGCTGGCCCGCAGACCCTGCAGTACCAGGTCTGCCTGCCGGCACCGGATGCCGGCACCTGCGCTACCGGCACGGTGAACATCACCGTCATTGCCAACACGCTGGATGCGGTGGACGACAACTTCCGCGCGCCGGTGTTTGCCCCGGGTGCCGGCGGCACCACGCCAAGCGTGCTCGGCAACGACACCTTCAACGGCGCCGCAGCGAACCCGCTGCAGGTCACCGTGAACCTGGTGGGCGCACCGGCCGGTTTCAGCATGGATGCGGCCGGCATCATCACCGTGTCCGGGTTCGCCCCGGCCGGCGCCACCACGCTCACCTACGAGCTGTGCGAACTGGGCTCGACCAGCAACTGCGACACCGCCGCAGCACAGGTGCTGATCGCACCGGATGCGCAGGACGACGCCGCATCGGTCACCGGCACCCAGCCGGGCAGCTTCAACCTGGCCGCCAACGACAACGTGCCGGCCGGTGCGACCTTCACCGTCACCGTTGCCCCGACCAAGGGCACCGCCGTGCTGGCGGCCGACGGCACCCTGCAGTACACCGCCACGGCGGGCCAGAGCGGGGCCGACACACTCACCTACCAGGTGTGCCTGCCCGCGCCGGATGGCACCACCTGCGATACCGCGCAGGTGGCGATCAACATCGCCGCCGCCGCGCTGGTGGCAGTGAACGACGATTACAGCGCCAGCCCGATTCCGCCCAGTGGCGGCAGCACGCCCAGCGTGCTGCTCAATGACACGTTCAACGGCGCGGCCATCGTGCCCGGCACCACCCCGGTGACTGCATCGCTGACCACCCTGGTATCGGGCTACAGCATGGCCGCCAACGGCGTGATCGCGGTCGCCGCCGGTACGCTGCCGGGGTCCGTGGCGCTGAACTACCAGGTCTGCGAAACCGCGCTGCCCAGTAACTGCGCCACGGCGACCGCCGTGGTGGTGATGAGCCCGGATGCCGTCAATGACACGCTGCCGGCCACTGCTGGCGCCACCACCGTGCTCAACGTGCTGGCCAATGACGTGGCCCCGCTTGCGCCGGTGGTCAGCGTGACCGTGCAACCGCTCGGCGGCACCGCTGTGGTCAATGGCGATGGCTCCCTGAGCTACACGCCCACCGGTCCGTTCGTCGGCCCGGATACGCTCACCTACCAGCTGTGCCTGCCCGCGCCACACGGCGCCGTGTGCGATACCGCCACGGTGGCGCTCAACGTGACCGCCACCACGCTCGCCGCAGCCAACGACAACTTCACCGGCACGCCCATCGCACCGGCGACCGGCGGCAGCACCGCCAGCGTGCTGCTCAATGACACCTTCAACGGCAGCCCCATCGTGCCCGGTACCACCCCGGTGGTTGCGACGCTGCTCAGCCCCGTGACCGGGTACACGATGGCCGCCGACGGCGTGGTCAGCGTGGCGCCGGGCACCACGCCTGCTGCGGTCACGTTGAGCTACCAGGTGTGCGAGACCGCATTGCCGACCAACTGCGCGGCCGCCACTGCGGTGGTGGCGGTCAGCCCGGATGCGGCCGACGACAACCTGCCGGCCACCGCCGGCACCACCACCGTACTCAACGTGCTGGCCAATGACGCCGCGCCGCTCAACCCGCTGGTGACGATTCCGGGTGCCCCGACCAACGGCACCGCCGTGGCCAACGGCGACGGCAGCATCAGCTACACGCCGACGGGCGCCTTCGTCGGTACGGACAGCTTCACCTACCAGGTGTGCCTGCCCGCACCAGGCGGCACTGTCTGCGATACCGCCACCGTCAGCGTCACCGTCAGTGCGACCACGCTCATCGCCGTGGCCGATGACTTCACGGCAACGCCGATCGCGCCGGCCACCGGCGGCAGCACCACCAGCGTGCTGCTCAACGACACCTTCAGCGGCGCGCCGATCATTCCGGGTACCACCGCCGTCACCGCCTCGCTGTCTTCCCCGGTCACCGGCTACAGCATGGCCGCCAATGGCGTGATCACCGTGGCGCCGGGTACGACGCCGGCTGCGGTCACGCTGAACTACCAGGTGTGTGAAAACGCCGTGCCCACCAACTGTGCTGGCGCCACTGCCCTGGTAGCAGTCAGTCCGGAGGCGGTGGATGACGCGTTGCCGGCCACCGCCGGCACCACCACCGTGCTCAACGTGCTGGCCAACGACACCGCGCCGCTTGCCCCGGCCGTCACCGTCCCGGCCGCGCCGGCCAACGGTGCGGCGCTGGTCAACGGCGACGGCACCATCAGCTACACGCCCAACGCCGGCTTCACCGGCGCCGACAGCTTCACCTACCAGGTATGCCTGCCGGCACCGGCCGCGGGTGTCTGCGATACCGCGACCGTGGCCGTCACCGTCGGTGTGACCACCCTCACCGCCGCGCCCGATGATTTCACCACCACGCCGATCGCACCTGCCGCTGGCGGCAGCACCGCCAGCGTGCTGCTCAACGACACCTTCAATGGGGTGGCGATCGTGCCCGGCACCACGCCGGTGACCGCCACGCTGCTGACCGTGGAACCCGGCTACAGCATGGCCGCCAACGGGGTGATCAGCGTGGCACCGGGCACCACGCCCGCTGCGGTCACGCTGAACTACCAGGTCTGCGAAACCGCCGTCCCGACCAATTGCGCGGCCGCTGCCGCCGTGGTCGCGGTGAGTCCGGTCGCGGTGGACGACGCCCTGCCGGCGGCTGCAGGCGTTGCCACGGTGCTCAACGTCACCGCCAACGACACGTTGCCGGCAAATCCGACCATCACCGTATCGGTTGCACCGACCAACGGCACCGCCGCGGTCAATGGCGACGGCACCATCACGTACACGCCGACTGCCGGTTTCACCGGCGCGGACAGCTTCACCTACCAGGTGTGCCTGCCGGCGCCGGGCGCCGCCGTGTGCGATACCGCATCGGTTGCGGTCACCGTCAGCGTCACCGGCCTGGTGGCAGTGAACGACGACTTCACTGCCACGCCCATCGCTCCGGCGGCCGGTGGCAGCACTGCCAGCGTGCTGCTCAACGACACGTTCAACGGCGCGCCCATCGTGCCCGGCACCACCGCGGTGACCGCCTCGCTGCTCACCCCCGCCACCGGCTACACCATGGCTGCCAACGGTGTTGTCACCGTGGCCCCGGGCACCACGCCGGCAGCGGTCACGCTGAACTACCAGGTGTGCGAGAACGCGGTCCCCACCAACTGCGCCAGCGCCGCCGTCGTGGTGGCGGTGAGCCCGGACGCGGTGGCCGATACGCTGCCCGCCGCCGCCGGCACCACCACCGTGCTCAACGTGCTGGCCAACGATGCCGCACCGCTGAACCCGGTGGTCACGATCCCGACCCCGCCGACCAGCGGCACCGCCGTGGTCAACGGCGACGGCAGTATCAGCTACACGCCCACCGGGCCGTTCACCGGTACCGACACGTTCACCTACCAGCTGTGCCTGCCCGCGCCGGGCGCAACGGTCTGCGATACCGCTACCGTCAGCATCACGGTGAGTGCCACCACGCTTACCGCCGTAGCCGATGACTTCACCGCCACGCCCATCGCACCGGCGGCCGGTGGCAGCACCGCCAGTGTGCTGCTCAACGACACCTTCAACGGCGCGCCGATCGTGCCGGGCACCACCCCGGTGACTGCCTCGCTGCTCACCAGCGTGGCCGGCTACACCATGGCTGCCAATGGCGTGGTCAGCGTAGCCCCGGGCACGACCCCTGCAGCAGTCACGCTGAATTACCAGGTGTGCGAGAACGCGGTGCCGACCAACTGCGCCGGCGCGTCCGTGGTGGTGGCCGTGAGCCCGGATGCCGTGGCCGATGCGCTGCCCGCCACCGCTGGTACCACCACCGTGCTCAACGTGCTGGCCAATGACGCCGCACCGCTCAACCCGGTGGTGACGATCCCGAGCCCGCCAACCAGCGGCACCGCCGTGGTCAACGGCGACGGCACCATCAGCTACACGCCCACCGCTGGTTTCACCGGCACCGACAGCTTCACCTACCAGTTGTGCCTGCCCGCGCCGGGTGCAACGGTCTGCGATACCGCTACCGTCAGCATCACGGTGAGTGCCACCACGCTCAGCGCCGTGGCCGATGACTTCACCGCCACGCCCATCGCACCGGCCGCCGGTGGCAGCACTGCCAGCGTGCTGCTCAACGACACCTTCAACGGCGCGCCGATCGTGCCCGGTACCACCCAGGTCACCGCCTCGCTGGTCACCCCGGTGACCGGCTACAGCATGGCGCCCAACGGCGTGGTCACGGTTGCGCCCGGCACCACGCCGGCCGCCGTCACGCTCAGCTACCAGGTGTGCGAAATCGCCGTGCCCACCAACTGCGCGCAATCCACCGCCGTAGTGGCGGTCAGCCCGGTGGTGGTGGATGACACCCTCAACGCCGCCGCCGGCACCACCACGGTGCTCAACGTCACCGTCAACGACACGCTGCCGACCTCCCCACCATCACCGTGTCGGTTGCACCGGCCAATGGCACCGCGACGGTGAACGGCGATGGCACCATCAGCTACACGCCCAACGCCGGTTTCACCGGTCCGGACACCTTCACCTACCAGGCCTGCCTGCCGGCGCCTGCTGCCGGGGTCTGCGACACCGCCACTGTCGCGCTTACCGTGGCCGCCACCTCGGTGACGGTGGTGAATGATGACTTCACCGGCACCCCGATCGCGCCGGCCACCGGTGGCAGCACCGCCAGCGTGCTGCTCAACGACACGTTCAATGGCGCGCCGATCGTGCCCGGCACCACGCCGGTGACCGCGTCGCTGGTCAGCCCCGTCGCCGGCTACAGCATGGCAACCAACGGCGTGGTCAGCGTCGCCGCAGGCACCACCCCGGCGGCGGTGACGCTCAGCTACCAGGCGTGCGAGAACGCGGTGCCCACCAACTGCGCGCAGGGCACCGCCGTGGTTGCGGTCAGCCCGGTCGCGGCCGATGACACCCTGTCGGCCACGGCGGGCACCACCACTGTGCTCAACGTCACCGCCAATGACACGCTGCCGACCAACCCCACCATCACCGTGTCGGTGGCACCGGCCAACGGCACCGTCGTGGTCAATGGCGATGGCACCATCAGCTACACCCCGACCGGACCCTTCACCGGCGCGGACAGCTTCACCTACCAGGTGTGCCTGCCGGTCCCCGGCGCGGGGGTGTGCGACACCGCCACCGTCAGCCTGACAGTGACCGCAAGCGCGCTGGTTGCGGTGGGCGATGACTTCAGCGGGGTGCCGGTCGCGCCGACCGGGGGCAGCACCGCCAGCGTGCTGCTCAACGACACCTTCAACGGTGCGCCGATCGTGCCGGGCACCACGCCGGTGACCGCGTCGCTGGTCAGCGCGGTGCCGGGCTACAGCATGGCCGCCAACGGGGTGGTCACGGTTGCGCCGGGCACCACGCCTGCCGCCACCACGCTCACCTACCAGGTGTGCGAGAACGCGCAGCCCACCAACTGCGCGCAGGCCACGGCGCTGGTAGCGGTGCGTCCCAACGCGGCCGATGACACCCTGCCCGCTGGCAGTGGTACCACCGTGCTCAACGTGGCGGCCAACGACACCTTGCCGCTGGGTCCGGTGTTCACCGTGTCGGTGCCGCCCACCAATGGCACCGCCGTGGTCAACGGCGACAACACCATCAGCTACACGCCCACTGCCGGCTTCACCGGTACCGACAGCTTCACCTACCAGGTGTGCCTGCCCGCGCCGAACCTCAACGTGTGCGACACCGCCACGGTCAGCGTGACGGTCACGGCGGCGCTGCTCGATGCCGTGGACGACACCGCCACCAACGTGCCGGCCACCGGCGCGCTGGGCCTGCTCAACGTGTTCGCCAACGACACCTTCAATGGCGCCGCGCTCGATCCGGCCACGGTGGTGCTGACCCCGAACAACACCACGGCGCTGACCATCCAGCCCAACGGCAGTCTGGACGTGGCAGCAGGTACGCCCGGCGTCACCTACACCACCACTTACCGCATCTGCCTGGTGGCACAGCCGACCGTGTGCGACATCGGCACGGTGTCGGTCACCCTGGCCGCCACGCCCGGCCTGCTGGACGCGGTGGATGACACGGTGGCCAACGTACCGGCCGCCGGTGCCACCGGTGTGGCCAACGTGCTGGCCAACGACACCTACAACAGCGCCGCGCTTGATCCGGCCACGGTGGTGTTGATCCCGGTCAACACCGCCGCGCTGACCATCCAGCCCAATGGCAGTGTGGATGTGGCAGCCGGCACCCCCGGCAGCACCTACACCACCACCTACCAGATCTGCCTGGTGGCGCAGCCGTCGGTGTGCGATGTCGGCACGGTCTCGGTCACACTCGCCAACCCCGCCGTGCTGGTGGCAGCCGATGACAGCGTGGTGGATGTGCCGGCGACCGGCGCCAGCGCCGTGATCAACGTGCTGACCAACGACAGCTTGAACGGCGCGCCGCTGGATCCGGCGACCGTCGTGCTGACCCCGGTCAATACCGCCGCGCTGACCATCCAGCCCAACGGCAGCGTGAACGTGGCGGCCGGCACGCCCGGTACCACCTACACCACCACCTACCAGATCTGCCTGGTGGCGCAGCCCACCGTCTGCGCGGCCGGCACGGTGTCGGTCACGCTGGCGGCCGCGCCACTGGCGGCACCGGTAGCCAACCCCGACCAGGCCACGACGCCGCAGGACGGCCAGATCGACGTGCCGGTGCTGGCCAACGACCTGGTCAACGGTGCGCCGCTGGATCCGCAGACAGTGGCCGTGACCATCACCACTGCACCTGCGTCGGGCACCGCCCTGGTCCTGGCCGGAGGCATCGTGCGCTACACCCCGGCGCCCAACTACAGCGGCCCGGACACCTTCACCTACACAGTTTGCAACCAGGCTTCGCCGCCGGACTGCAGCAGCGCCACCGTCACCGTGCAGGTGGAGCTTAACGACGTGGACGTGGTGGACGAGAACATCACCGTGCTCAGCGGCACCACCACCACGGTGCCGCTGCTGGACAACCTCACCACCAGCGGCGCGCGCATCAATGCAGCCTCCATGCGCCTGGCACGTGCCGCAGTCAACGGCCGCGCAACCTGCGCCAACGGCGATTGCATCTACACCGCCTTCGTCGGCTACAGCGGCCTGGACAATTTCAGCTACACCATCTGCGACAACTCCGTGCCCACCCCGGTGTGCGTGGAAGGTCGGGTCAACGTGGTGGTCACCGCCGATCCGGTGGCGCTGCGCCTGACCAAGCAGGCCACCCAGCGCAGCGTGCAGGTGGGCGACGTGGTGCGCTACGTGGTCACCGTGGAGAACATGGGCGACTTCGACGCGCTGGGCGTGACCCTGCTCGATACCCTGCCGAGTGGCTTCACCTTCATCCCGGGTGGCTTCGAGGCCCACGATGCCGACAACGCCGCACGTGCCAGCGGCGTGGCGCCGCTGCAGATCGATGGCCTGGATATCCCGGCAGGTGGCTCGGCGACGCTCGTGTACTACCTGCGTGTGGGGGCGGGTGTCGGACTGGGTGTGCACACCAACCGCATCACCGCAGCAGACGTGCTGGGCACCACCATCAGCAACGTGGCCTCGGCCGACGTGGAGGTGATCGGTGATCCGCTGCTGGATGAGAGCCTGGTGATCGGCAGCGTGTTCGACGACCACAACGGCAACGGCGTGCAGGATGCCGGCGAGCGCGGCATCCCCGGCGTGCGCGTGGTGTCGGTGGAAGGCCTGGTGATCGAAACCGACGCCTACGGCCGCTACCACCTGGTTGGCATCAACGGCGGCCAGGCGCGCGGGCGCAACTTCATCCTCAAGGTCGACCCGAGCACCCTGCCGGCCGAGGCACGCTTCACCACCCGCAACCCGCTCGTGCGGCGGATCACCCCGGGGCTGCCGGTGCGCTTCGACTTCGGTGTCGCCTTGCCACAGGGGCGCATGGAGGCGGGACCACCGCAATCGGTGCTGGAGGTGGGCGAGGGGCTGTTCGTACCCGGCCAGGCCACGCTCGGCCAGGCGGCTGAAGCGGTGCTGGCGCATGCCGCCCGCACGCTGCAGGCGCAGGGCGGTGGGCAGCTCAACGTGGCCGTGGGGCAGGCCACGCCCGAACTGGCCGCACAGCGTGCCGATGCGTTGCGGCAGGCATTGCTGCCACGCCTTCCGGCCGACGTTGCCGCCCGTGTGCAGGTCCAGGTGCAGCCCACTGCGCCGGCCCGCCCCGCCACCCGTGCGGATCGCTGAGGAGATGCCCATGATCAACAAGACCTCACTCAGCCCCCTGGTGCTCCTGCTGGTGCTGTGGCTGCCGACCAGCCACGCGCAGGCTCCGCAACCCGTGCCGGAGGTGCCCACCACGCTGTGCGGCGTGGATGGCTGCCGCCAGGGCAACGACCTGCTGCTGCAGGTGCACCCGGCGGCGGATGCGCCGTCCGATCCGACGGCGCCCGGCGCGTTCGTGCCGGCGCCCAATGGCGCCTCGGCCACCGAGCTGCCTGACGGCGCGGTGGTGTGGGCCACCGAAGACCCGGCACTGTCGGCGCCGGTGCTCAACGTGCAGACCGGTTCGATGGCCCCGTTCGAGAACGGACGCCTGACCAAGCCGCTGCGCTTCCATGGCTACAACAACTACGCCTCGTTCATCGAACGGCTGGAGGTGGTGATCTATCGCGGCAGCGACACCGACCTGGTCACACCGCTCGCGCGCATCGAGATGCCGGTCGACTACGTGGGCAACACCGAATGGGACGGCCAGCTGCCGGAAAACCTGAACCTGCGCGTCGGCGATGACCTGCAGTACATCGCCCGCGCCTATGGCCGCGACGGTTCGTTCGATGAAACCAATGCCCAGCGCTTCCAGCTGGTACTGCCCACCGATTACGAGCGTGGCACCCAGCTGGTCCGAGACAACGTGCAGCGCACCCTGGGCCGGGTACTGGAGGGTGACGATGCGCAGGCCCAGCAGCTCAGCAATGCCATCTATGGCCAGAACGCGCTGCGCCAGCAGAACATCCCGATCTACGGCTCGCGGGTGCGTATCTACGGGCGTGGACTGAGCCCGAATGCACGGGTGCTGATCAACGGCCAGAGCTTCCCGGTGGACCTGGAGCAGAAGTTCGCCGCCGAGTTCCTGGAACCGATCGGCCAGCACCGCTACACCGTGCAGGTGGAGGCAATGGATGCGCCGACCCTGACCCGCACGCTGGAAGTGGAGGTCACCGGCAGCTACCGGTTCCTGGTGGCACTGGCTGACGTGACGTTGTCGCGCAACACCGCCAGCGGCAACCTCGACCCGCTGGCCGCCGACCGCGACCAGGACGACAGCTTCCTCAGCGAAGGCCGGCTGGCGTTCTACCTGAAGAGCAAGCTGCGCGGCAAATACCTGGTCACCGCGCAGGCCGACACCTACGACCGCGAACTGAAGCGGCTGTTCGACGGCTTCCTGGATGCCGATGCGCGCGATGTGTTCCGCCGGCTGGACCCGGACCAGTACTACCCGGTGTATGGCGACGACTCCACCACCTATCGCGACGTCGATACGCAGGGCAAGTTGTACGTACGCGTGGACTGGGACCAGAACCAGGCGCTGTGGGGCAACTTCGCCACCGGCTTCACCGGTACCGAGTACGGCCAGTACGTGCGGTCGTTGTACGGCGCGGCGGTGAGCTGGCGCTCGCGCGCGACCACACCGCTGGGCGATCCGCGTTCGCTGTTGAAGGCGTTCGGTTCCGAAGCGCAGTCCGCGCTGGGGCACAGCGAATTCCTCGGCACCGGCGGCAGCCTGTACTACCTGCGCCACACCGACCTGCTGCCCGGCTCGGAGCAGGTGGTGCTGGAAGTGCGCGACCGCACCACCGGCCGCACCGAGGTGCGCACCAACCTGCAGCGCGGCGTGGATTACGAGATCAACGAAATCCAGGGCCGCCTGTTCCTGACCCGCGCGCTGTCGCAGATCACCCGTGAGAACGTGCGCACGCTGACCCGCGACACCCCGCTGGACGGCTACGACCAGCTGCTGCTGGTGGACTACGAGTACATCCCGGTGGGCTTCAGCACCGACGATGTCAGTGCCGGCCTGCGCGGCAAGCAGTGGCTGGGCGACCATGTGGCGATCGGCGGTACCTACGTCGATGAAAACCGCAGTGGCGACGACTACAGCCTGATGGGCGCCGACCTCACCCTGCAGGCCGGGCGTGGCACGTACCTCAAGCTGGAGCAGACCCGTACCGAAGCCACCGCTGCGCCGATCTTCTATTCGGACAACGGCGGCCTGAGCTTCATCCAGCGCAATCCGGTCAGCGCCGACCGCAAGGGCGATGCCCGCGCGGTGGAAGCGCGCGCCAACCTGCGCGAGCTGGGCTGGACCAAGCAGGACTGGAGCATGGGCGCATGGTGGCGCGACGTGGATGCCGGTTTCTCGGTCTCGCGCATGGACAGCGGGCTGGCACTGGAAGAGTACGGCGCGGAGTTCCTGGGCTACTTCACCGACAACCTGAGCCTGTACGGCCGGCACAGCCGCGCAGAACGTGGTGAGGTTGCCGTGGAGCAGTCGCAGCTCACGATGGACTGGCGGCTGGGCAACGATGGCCAGCTCGGTGCCGAATTGCGCCGGGTACGCGAGGAGAACGGCGGTACCGATGTGGACGGCACGCTGGCGGCACTGAGCTACCGGCAGCGCTTCGGCGCCAAGTGGGAGCTGTACGGGGTAGGGCAGCTGACCGTGGATGACGACAGCGGCGCTTACGAGAAGAACGACCTGGCCACGCTGGGTGCACGCTACCTGTTCGGTAACCGCTCCAGCCTGGGCGCGGAAGTGAGCAGCGGCAGCCGCGGCGATGGGGCCAAGCTCGAGGGCGAATACTGGATGACGCCCGAGCACAGCTTCTACGGCAACTACAGCTACAGCACCGACCGCACCACCACCGACCCGCTGTACGACACCGGGCTGCAGTCGGGCTGGACGCTGGGCCAGCGCTGGCGCCTGAGCAACCAGGTCAACGTGTTCAACGAAAGCCAGTACCTGAAGGACCGCCGCGACGACAGCGCCGGGCTGGTGCACACCTTCGGCATGGACTTCTACCCGGCACAAGGCTGGACGCTGGGCTTCAGCGTGATGGATGGCGAGCTGGACGCCACCACCGGGCGGGTCGACCGCCGCGCGTACAGCGTCAACGGCGGCCGCACCGATGCCAACACGCAGTGGACCAGCAAGCTGGAATACCGCCGCGATGAAGGCGCCGAAGACCGCCGCCAGTGGGTGACCACCAACCGGCTGCTGTACAAGATCAACGAAGACTGGCGCATCGCGTTGCGCGCCAACTACGCCGACACCGACGACAGGCGCAACCCGCTGGCCGACGCCAAGCTGGTGGAATCCAATCTGGGCTTCGCCTGGCGCCCGCACGACAACACGCGCTGGGCGGCGTTCGGCAAGTACACCTATCTGTACGACGTGGCCTCGCTGGGCCAGGTGGGCGGCAACGTGTACGACCAGAAATCGCAGATCGTCTCGTTCGAGGGCGTGATGCAGGTCAGCGACCGCTGGGAGCTGGCCGGCAAGCTGGCCGGGCGCTGGGGCGATTACCGCACCGGGCGTGGTGAGGGCGAGTGGCTGGACAGCCGGGTCAACTTCTCGGCCCTGCAGCTGCGCTACCGGTTGTTCGCGCAGTGGGAAGCCATGGGCGAGTACCGCTGGCTGGATGTGCGCGAGGGCGGCGACAAGAAAGGCTGGCTGGTGGGCGTGGACCGCCAGGTGGGCCAGAACTTCAAGATCGGGGCGGGGTACAACTTCACCGAGTTCAGTGATGACCTGACCGAGCTGCGGTATGAGGCGAAGGGGTTCTTCTTGAACTTGTCTGGCTATTATTAAGCCCCGGAGCACCGCTTTTGGGCGGCCGTTCAGGCGTTCGGGGACGGCAGCGCTGAATGCATGGCAACGTTTTCATCCTGAATGGGTGTCTTTTGGTGGGATTGTCCTGCCCAAAACGACGTGGTGATGACGTTTTTGAGTGTATGTTATTGATTATCAAGCGAATAGGCTCAACACCCACCCACTCGCCACTGTCACCATTTCGCGGTACGTTAGGGGCCTGAACTTCGTCAGCGTTTCACCCACGGAACGCTGGAACTTTTTGAACCGTCAGCAGTCCAAATACGGGACTGATAAGATGACCCCTATGAGCCAGAACATGTCTACTGCCCTTGTGGCAAACAATCTTCCGATTCCCAGTGCGCTCGGTTCGCTGGACGCCTACATCGGCGCCGTGCACCAGATCCCGGTGCTGACGGTCGATGACGAGCAGGACCTGGCCCGCCGCTTCCGCGACGAGCAGGACCTGGACGCCGCGCGCGAGCTGGTCCATTCCCACCTGCGTTTCGTGGTGCACGTGGCCCGTGGTTACAACGGCTACGGCCTGCAGCTGGGCGACCTGATCCAGGAAGGCAACATCGGCCTGATGAAGGCGGTGAAGCGCTTCGATCCGGACATGGGCGTTCGCCTGGTGTCGTTCGCGGTGCACTGGATCCGTGCCGAAATGCACGAGTTCATCCTGAAGAACTGGCGCATCGTCAAGGTCGCCACGACCAAGGCGCAGCGCAAGCTGTTCTTCAACCTGCGCAAGTCCAAGACCCGCCTGGGCTGGTTGAACGCGGCGGAAGTCACCGCGGTCGCCAAGGACCTCAACGTGTCCGAACGCGAAGTGCTGGAAATGGAATCGCGCCTTTCGGGTCGCGACATCGGTTTCGATGCGCCAAGCGATGACGACAACGAGCATGCGCCGCCGTCGCCGGCTGCGTTCCTGGTCGCCAACGACGAAGATCCGTCGATGGCCTATGAGCGTGCCGACAGCGAAGACAACCAGCTCCAGCTGCTGCGCGAAGGCCTGGCCGAGCTTGACGCCCGCTCGCGCGACATCATCCGTCGCCGCTGGCTGGACGCCGACAGCAAGGTCACGCTGCAGGAACTGGCTGATGAGTACGGCGTGTCCGCCGAACGCATCCGCCAGGTCGAGGCGAACGCGCTGAAGAAGATGAAGGCGCTGTTCACCGCATAACGCGGCGTCCAATGCAGTACACAGAAAACCCGGCAGCGCCGGGTTTTTTGTTGGTTCGAAGGCGTACCCACCAACGGTGGGCACCTACCGGCCGGTAGCGCCCGACCGTTGGTCGGGCGATGCGGCGGTTATGCCCGCTCGCGCGCAATCGCGCGCCAGCCGATGTCGTTGCGGTGGAACTCGTGTTCCCACGACACCTTTGCCACGCCGGCATAGGCATTTGCCTGCGCGTCGCCCACGCTGTCGCCCAATGCGGCCACGCACAGCACGCGGCCGCCGGCGCTGAGCACGTGGCCGTGTGCATCCAGCGTGGTGCCGGCGTGGAACACCTTGGCCGTAGACGGCACCTGGTCGAGTCCGTGGATGACGTCACCGGTGATCGGCGCCTCCGGGTACGGCGAGGCCGCCATCACCACGCCCAGGGAAGGACGCGGATCCCACTGTGCCTGCACCGCGTCCAGGCGTGCATCGATCGCCGCTTCCACCAGCTCCACCAGGTCCGACTGCAGGCGCAGCATCACCGGCTGGGTTTCCGGATCGCCGAAGCGCACGTTGAACTCGATTACCTTCGGCGCGCCGCTGGCATCGATCATCAGCCCGGCATAGAGGAAGCCGGTGAACGGGATGCCGTCGGAGATCATGCCCTGCACGGTGGGATTCACCACCTCGCGCATCACCCGTGCATGCACTTCATCGGTGACCACCGGCGCCGGCGAGTAGGCGCCCATGCCGCCGGTGTTCGGGCCGGTATCGCCATCGCCCACGCGTTTGTGGTCCTGCGAGGTGGCCATCGGCAGTGCCGTGGTGCCATCGACCATCGAGATGAAGCTGGCTTCCTCGCCATCCAGGAACTCCTCGATCACCACGCGCGCGCCGGCATCGCCGAACGCATTGCCCGACAGCATGTCGCGCACCGCGTCCTCGGCTTCGGCCTGCGTCATCGCCACGATGACGCCCTTGCCCGCAGCCAGGCCATCGGCCTTGACCACGATCGGTGCGCCCTTCTCGCGGATGTAGGCCAGCGCCGCATCCACCTCGGTATGCACCGCGTAGAACGCGGTGGGAATGTTGTGGCGGGCCAGGAAGTCCTTGGCGTAGGCCTTGCTGCCCTCCAGCTGGGCGGCCGCAGCGGTGGGCCCGAAGATGCGGTGGCCAGCAGCGCGGAACCGGTCCACCACGCCAGCCACCAGCGGCACTTCCGGGCCGACCACGGTCAGCTCGACGCCTTCGGCCTGCACCAGCGCCAGCAGCCCGTCCAGGTCGGTGACCTTGACCGGCACGTTGCAGCAGCCGGCCTCGGTGGCGGTGCCCGCATTGCCCGGCGCAACCAGCACCTCGGTGACACGGGAGGACTGGGCCAGCTTCCAGGCCAGGGCATGTTCACGGCCGCCGGAGCCGATGACGAGGATCTTCAAGGCAGTTCTCGCAACAAAGGGGAAGAAAAAAGGGACCCGGCAAGAACCGGATCCCTGTGATGATCAATGGCGGAAGTGACGCACGCCGGTAAACACCATCGCCAGGCCGTGCTCGTCGGCCGCGGCAATCACTTCCGCGTCGCGCATCGAACCACCCGGCTGGATCACCGCCTTGATCCCGGCGGCCGCCGCAGCGTCGATGCCGTCGCGGAACGGGAAGAACGCGTCGGACGCCATCACCGAACCTTCGACCACCAGGTTCGCGTCGGCCGCCTTGATGCCGGCGATGCGGGCCGAGTACACGCGGCTCATCTGGCCGGCGCCGACACCGATGGTGCGGTTGTCCTTGGCGTAGACGATCGCGTTGGACTTCACGAACTTGGCCACGCTCCAGGCGAACAACAGGTCGGTGAACTGCTTCTCGGTCGGGGCCAGCTTGCTGACCACGGTCAGCTCGTCACGGCGCATGCCACGGTTGTCCGCGCTCTGCACCAGCAGGCCCGAACCAATGCGCTTGGTGTCGTAGTTGTTGCGGCCTTCGCCGTGCGGAATGCGCAGCACGCGCACGTTCGCTTTCTTCGTGGCGTACTCCAGCGCGGCCGGCTCGTAATCCGGGGCGATCAGCACTTCCACGAACTGGCGGTCCAGGATCACCTTGGCGGTCGCGGCGTCCAGCGGCTTGTTGAAGGCGATGATGCCGCCGAAGGCGCTGGTCGGGTCGGTGGCGTAGGCCAGTTCGTAGGCATCGCCGTTGCCGGCGCCCACGGCCACGCCGCACGGGTTGGCATGCTTGACGATCACGCAGGCCGACGCGTCGAACTGGCGCACGCATTCCCATGCGGCATCGGCATCGGCCAGGTTGTTGTAGCTCAGTTCCTTGCCCTGCAGCTGCTGGAACGTGGCCAGCGTGCCGGCCACCGGCGACAGGTCGCGGTAGAACGCGCCGGCCTGGTGCGGGTTTTCGCCGTAGCGCAGGTCCATGACCTTCACGAAGCTGGAATTCATCTGCGCCGGGAACTCGGTGCGCAGCGGCACGGCCGCATCGGTGGCGGTCACCGCCGACAGGTAGTTGCTGATCGCCGCGTCGTACTGCGCGACGCGGTTGAACGCGGTTACCGACAGTGCGAAGCGCTTGGCGGCCGACAGCTTGCCATCATTGGCATCCAGCTCGGCGAGCAACTCGGCGTATTGCGACGGATCGGTGGCCACCGCAACACGGGCGAAGTTCTTGGCCGCCGACCGCAGCATGGCCGGGCCGCCGATATCGATGTTTTCCACCGCATCGGCCAGCGTGCAGTCCGCATCGGCGGTGACGCGCTCGAACGGATACAGGTTCAGCACCAGCAGGTCGATCGCCGCGATGCCATGTTCGGCCATCACCGCCTCATCCTGGCCGGCGCGGCCGAGCAGGCCACCGTGCACCAGCGGGTGCAGGGTCTTGACCCGGCCATCCATCATTTCCGGGAAGCCGGTGACATCGGCCACGTCCTTGACCGGCAGGCCGGCGTCGCGGATTGCCTTGGCGGTACCACCAGTGGAGAGCAGCTCGACGTTGCGCGCAGCGAGGGCGCGGGCCAGGTCGATCAGGCCGGTCTTGTCGGAAACGGAAAGCAGGGCCCGGCGCACGGGCAGCAGATCGGAACTCATGGGGGCAGGAGATCGAAGCGGAGCGGGCCCATATTGTAGGCCGTCCCGCACCCCCACCGGGGCATCAGGTGGCGATGCCGTACTCTTTCAGCTTCTTGCGCAGGGTGGCGCGGTGGATGCCCAGCATCGACGCCGCACGGCTCTGGTTGCCTTCGCAGTGGTTGAGGACTTCCACGAACAGCGGGATTTCCATTTCACGCAGGACGATCTCGTACACGTCATCCGCATCGCAGCCGTCCAGGTCGCGCAGGTAACGCCGGACCGACTGGGCCACGTGTTCGCGCAGCGGCGGCTTCGGCGCGCCACGACTATTGTCAGGACGAGAAAGGACAGCGTTCAAGAAGGATCCCGGTGCGAAGCCAGGGCGGACCACAACCCTGGCGGAATATTTGGAGGGGGCCAGTCTAGCGCGTGCGTGGCCGGGCCGCCACGCTCGTTGGCAGGACGCCGGGTTACAGGAACTCGAAGGTGAATGCGACAGTGGACGCCGCCGGTTCGCGGACCCGGAACGCAATCTGCGCGCTCTGGCCCGGTTCCAGTACGGAAGCGGCATCGGCCGTAGGGTCCAGGTAGTCGCGCGGCGCGAACACGCGGGTACCGATCACGCGGCCATCGGCGTCGGACAGCGACAGCCGCAGCGATGGCCACGCCTGTGCCCAGCGGGCATCGTTGCGGAAGCTGGCCTGCACCTGCAGCGCACCCGGCTGACCCGGCACCGGCCGCACATCGCGGCTGATCATGCTGAAGGCGGTCGGTTCCTGCCAGGCCGGCAGGCTGCAGCGCAGCACACTGCACAGCCCCGCTATCCACGGCCGGCTGCCGGCATCGGCGGCCAGGCGCGCGCGGTCGGCAACGGCGATCTGCAGCGACAGCAGCACGACCAGGCCGCCCACCAGCGCCCACTGCCAACGCGGCGTGGGCGGCGCGCGTTCGGGTGCCCGCATGAAACTGGGCGCGGGCGTGGCAGCAACATTGGGCTCCATGGCCTCGACCACTGCGACCGGAGCGGGGTCGATGTCCGCTTCGGTCTGCTCGATGTCCTCCACGAACGCCTCGGCAACAACGGGATTGTCCTCGTTGTTGTCCACCTCGCTGTCCGGGGCGACCTCGTCGACCGCCTCGGGCGTGGGCTCGGTGGACGCACGCAGGAACGTGGCCAGGGGACGTCGCGGTGGCGGGGTCGGCTCGGTCATCGCGTCATTCAAGCACGGCGCACGCCGGTGATGCGCATCCAGTCGTCGTCGCGTGCGACTTCAAGCTGTTCGAACCAGGCCGCGTAACGCACCAGCAGTTCGTCTTCCTGGCCGTGCAGGATGCCTGACAGCGCAATGCGGCCGCCCGGCGCCACGCGCGTGGCCAGCACATCGGCCAGCGCATCCAGCGCCGAGGCCAGGATGTTGGCCACCACCACCGGGTAGGTGGCCTGCGGTTCGTCGGCCGGCAGGTACACCTGCATGCGGTCCTGCAGCGCATTGCGCTCGGCGTTGTCGCCCGTGGCGAGTACCGCCTGCGGGTCGTTGTCCACGCCCACGGCCTTGGCCGCGCCAAGCTTGAGCGCGGCCAGCGCCAGGATGCCCGAGCCACAGCCGAAATCCAGCAC
>NZ_JASCOP010000045.1:0-30338 GCF_029959395.1 Stenotrophomonas sp. PS02300 | reverse complement strand
GGGCAGCCCCGCTCCGGGACACGCCGTAAACCCATCCATGGGGGCTTGGCAAAAACATCCATGTTTTTGACAGTCCCTCCGGGGGCTGCCCGTCGGCCTCCCCTTCATGCATTGCGCGGGCGGTTGGCAACAGCAAACACGCGTGGCGTGCCCCTACAAAAAAAAACGGCGGCACCGAAGTGCCGCCGTTTCTGATTCAACTTCCAATCTGTTACAGGATGTACCGGCTCAGGTCCGGATCCTTGACCAGCTCGCCCAGGTGCTTATCGACATAGGCGGCATCGATGGCCAGGGTTTCGCCGTCGCGGTCCGGTGCTTCGTAGCTCAGCGAATCCAGCAGGCGCTCCAGCACGGTGTGCAGGCGGCGGGCGCCGATGTTTTCCTGGCGCTCGTTGACCTGGAACGCGATTTCGGCGAGGCGATCCACGGCTTCATCGGTGAAGTTCACGGTCACGCCTTCGGTGGCCAGCAGCGCTTCGTACTGCTTGGTCAGCGCGGCCTTGGGTTCGGTCAGGATGCGCACGAAATCCTGCTTGCTCAGGGCGCCCAGTTCCACGCGGATCGGGAAGCGGCCCTGCAGTTCGGGGATCAGGTCGCTCGGCTTGGCCAGGTGGAACGCGCCGGAGGCGATGAACAGGATGTGGTCGGTCTTGACCGTGCCGTACTTGGTGGACACGTTGGAGCCTTCCACCAGCGGCAGCAGGTCGCGCTGCACGCCTTCGCGGGAGACATCGCCACCGCCGACGTTGTCACCGCGCTTGGCGACCTTGTCGATTTCGTCGATGAAGACGATGCCGTGCTGTTCGCAGGCTTCGATCGCGGCGCTGCGGATGTCGTCTTCGTTGACCAGCTTGCCGGCTTCTTCTTCCACCAGCAGCGGGCGCGCGGCCTTGATGGTGACGGTGCGCTTCTGCGCCTTGCCGCCGCCCAGGCTGGAGAACATCTGGCGCAGCTGCTGGCCCATTTCCTCCATGCCCGGCGGGGTCATGATGTCCACGCCGATATTGGCAGCCACTTCCAGTTCGATCTCGCGCTCGTCCAGTTCGCCATTGCGCAGCATGCGGCGGAACTTGATGCGGGTCTCGTTGTCCTGCGCGGACGGTTCGTTGCGGGCCGCTTCCGGGTCGAAGCCGATGCCGCCGGCGCGGCGCGGCAGCAGTGCGTCGAGGATGCGGTCTTCGGCGCGCTCTTCGGCCTGGTTGCGCACGCGCACCTTGGCCATTTCGCGGTACAGCTTGACGGCGGTGTCGGCCAGGTCGCGGATGATCTGCTCGACATCCTTGCCCACGTAGCCGACTTCGGTGAAGCGGGTGGCTTCAACCTTGACGAACGGGGCCTTGGCCAGGGTGGCCAGGCGGCGGGCGATTTCGGTCTTGCCGACGCCGGTCGGGCCGATCATCAGGATGTTCTTGGGCATGACTTCATCGCGCAGCTCGGCCGGCAGCTGCATGCGCCGCCAGCGGTTGCGCAGGGCGATGGCCACGGCGCGCTTGGCGTCGTGCTGGCCGACGATGTGGCGGTCCAGCTCCTGCACGATCTCGCGCGGGGTCATGGTGGCGGAAGACGATTCGTTGTTGTGCGGCATGGGTGCGCTCACAAAAAATTCTGGAGGAATGGTGGGAGAAGCGTTACAGCTCCTCGACCACCACGTTGCGGTTGGTGTAGATGCAGATGTCGCCGGCGATGTTGATCGATTCGGTGGCGATGGTGCGGGCATCCAGTTCGGTGTGCGCCAGCAGTGCACGCGCGGCGGACAAGGCGTAGGAACCGCCGGAGCCGATCGCGATGATGCCGTCTTCCGGTTCGATCACGTCACCGGTGCCGCTGATGATCAGCGAGGTGTCCTTGTCGGCAACGGCGAGCAGCGCTTCGAGCTTGCCCAGGCGGCGTTCGGTACGCCAATCTTTGGCCAGCTCCACGGCGGCACGCTGCAGCTGGCCATGCTTTTCCAGCTTGGCTTCGAACAGCTCGAACAGGGTGAACGCGTCTGCGGCGGCACCGGCGAACCCGGCCAGCACCTGGCCCTCGCGGCCCAGGCGGCGCACCTTGCGCGCATTGCCCTTCATGACGGTGTGGCCGAGGGTGACCTGGCCATCGCCGGCGACGGCGACATGGCCGTTGCGGCGCACCGAAATGATGGTGGTGGCGTGAAACACGTTGGGATTCTGACTGGGGTCCATGGAGCCTCCGGGGTGACAAGAACAGAGGTGGGGCCACCTGCCGGTCCTTCAAGCCGCCCTGCCCTGCGCCCGGGTGACGCAGTGGCCCGGTTCAGCTTTCGTTGTCGCCCGTGCGTCGCTTTGCCCGTGGATGCGCGGCGTCGTAGACCTTGGCCAGGTGCTGGAAATCCAGGTGGGTGTAGATCTGGGTGGTGGCGATATCGGCATGGCCCAGCAGTTCCTGCACGCCGCGCAGGTCACCGGAGGATTCCAGGATATGGCTGGCGAAACTGTGCCGCAGCATGTGCGGGTGCACGTGCTTGAACAGGCCCTGGCGCTGGGCCAGCTGGCGGATCCGGATCTGCACGGCGCGCTGGGTGATCGGCCCGCCCTTGCGCCCGGGGAACACCGGCTGCGCATCGCCGCCGCCACTCTCCGCACGCCATCCCAGCAACGCCTCGCGCGCGTGCGAGCCGAACGGCACGCGGCGCTGGCGGTTGCCCTTGCCGAGCACGTTGACCAGGCCGGTGGCGAAGTCGAGGTCGCGCCAGATCAGCGCGCACAGTTCACTCAGGCGCAGGCCGGAGGAATAGAACAGTTCGAGCAGCGCGCGGTCGCGCAGGCCGAGCGGTGCGTCGGTAGGCAGTTCCACCAGGCGCACGGCCTCGTCGGCATCAAGCACCTGCGGCAGTTTGCGCGGTGCCTTCGGGGCCTTCAGGCCGGCAGCGGGACTGACTGCGATGCGGTGGTGCTTGAGCAGCCACGCGTAGAAGCTGCGGCAGGCCGACAGCCTGCGCTGCAGTGATTTGGGCGCCAGCCCGCGGCGATGTTCGGCCGCGATGAACTGGCGCAGCTGCGCGCCATCGATTCCTTCGGCGCTGCCCTCCTGCTGGGTGGCCCAGGCATCGAGGGCGGCCAGGTCACGCCGGTAGGCATCCAGCGTGTGCGCCGAGGCGCGACGCTCCACCTGCAGGTACCCGAGGAAATCCTGGACGGCGTTCATGCGGGTTCGCGCCGGCGCGCGCTCAGGCCGGGTCGAAGCGCTTGAGTGCCACGACCAGCGCTTCGCCCATCATGCGCAGGAACAGCGTGCCCATGCCCGGGTAGAAACGGTTGCCATCATGGCTGCCCACCGCGATCAGGCCCACGCCCGGCAGCGGCAGCAATGCGCTGGACTGCACTTCATCCACGCGCCCGCCGTACAGCACGGTGTTCTTTTCCGGCTGCAGGCGGCCGCAGATCGGCTCGCCATCCTTCAGGCAATCGCGGAACGACGCCAGCAGCGGGCTGCCCTCTTCGATCACCTGCAGCCATGGCGCCTGCTCCAGGCCCTGCACCGGGTGCAGCACGACCAGCCGCACCAGGTCACCGGCGAAGTCTTCTTCCAGCGAAGCGGCCATGGCGCGCAGGGTATCGGCGGCGCTGTCCTGCTTCATCAGTGCCAGCGTCAGCTGGTGGGTGCGCACGGCCAGGCGTTCGTTGACCTGTGCGTTGGCGGCCAGGTCGGCCAGCCGGCGCGACAGCTCGCGGTTCTTGTCGCGCAGCACTTCCAGCTGGTAGCTGGCCAGCGACGCAGTGGGGCCATCGTCGCGCGGCACCACCAGGGTGAGCGCCAGGTCCGGGAACTGCTTCAGGAACGCCGGGTGCCGGCGCAGCCACGCGGCGACTTCATGCGCGCCGATCTTCTCGATGGTGTCGCTCATGCGTTCCACTCCCCTTCGAAGACGAATGCGGCCGGGCCGGACATGACCACCTGGGCGTCGTCGGCCGGCCAGCGCAGGCGCAGGTCGCCACCCGGCAGCGACACCGTGGCGTCGCGCTGCAGGCGGCCGCGCTGCATCATCACCACGGCGGCGGCGCAGGCGCCACTGCCGCAGGCCAGCGTTTCGCCGACGCCACGTTCGAACACGCGCAGGCGTGCATGCTGCGGATCGATCACCTGCACGAAGCCGACATTGACCGACTGCGGGAAGGTCGCGTGCTGCTGCAGCAGCGGGCCCAGCCGTTCGACCGGTGCGGCGTCGACCAGCCCGACTTCGATCACGGCATGCGGGTTGCCCATGGAGACCGCGCCGAAGCGCACGGTATCGCCCTGCAGCGGCAGCAGGTATTCCTCGCGCGCACGGGCAAAGCCCAGCAGCGGTACCTGGTCCGGTTCGAAGCGCGGCACGCCCATGGCCACCGCGTAGTGGTCGGCGCCGATGCGTTCAATGGCATGGGTGGCCAGCGGGCTGTCGATGTTGAAGCGCTCGCCCTGCGCCGCGCCATCGCGTACCAGCCAGGCCACAACGCAGCGCGCGCCGTTGCCGCACTGCTCGGACTGCGAGCCGTCCGAATTCCAGATGCGGTAGGCCGCAACCGAGCCTTCCGCGCGCGGCGGTTCGATGGTCAGGATCTGGTCGCAGCCCACGCCGGTATGGCGGTTGGCCAGCTGGGCCGCCAGCGCCGGGGTGGGTGCCGGGGTACCGTCGCGCAGGTCGAGCACGACGAAGTCGTTACCCGCGCCGTGCATCTTGCTGAAGCGCAGCGCGGTGGAGGCGGCCTTACTCATTCCCGTCGTCGGACTTGAGCTGCGGGTCGACCGGATCGGGCACGACCGGCGGATCGTCGGTGGCGTTGCTCTCTTCCGGCGTGGCCTCGGCATCGGCGGCCGGCTCGACCACCTGCTCTTCGACCGGCACCGGCTTCTGCGGCATGACCAGCGGGCCCTTGTTGCCACAGGCCGAAAGGAACAGCAGCGCCAGCGCTGCCAACGGAATCAGGATGCGATTGCGATGGGGGATGCTCATTGGCCGAGTATAGCGGGGGTGGGCGGAACCGGTGTGCCGATTCAATGAACGCCCAGATATAACCGGTGCGCCCGGACCGGTGACTGCCGCCGCGGGTAGCGCCGGCCGTTGGCCGGCCCAGGCAGTGCCAGGGCGGCAGTGGCCGGGTCAACAGCCACGCCGCCACGATGCCAGCGCCTCATGGCGCGGTATCGACGCCCAGCTGGTCGAGCACGAACGCATACGACTCGGCCAGCTCGAGGTAACGCTGGAAGCGGCCGGACTTGCCGCCGTGGCCGGCCTCCATGTTCGTGCGGAACACGATCGGCGCGGTGCCGGTGTTGTCGTCGCGCAGGCGCGCCACCCACTTGGCCGGCTCCCAGTACTGCACCTGCGAGTCCCACAGCCCGGTGCCGACGAACAGCGACGGGTAGGCCTGGCGCTGCACGTTGTCATACGGGGAGTACCCCAGCATGTAGTCGTAGTACTCGCGGTTCTCCGGGTTGCCCCACTCGTCGTATTCGTTGGTGGTCAGCGGGATGCTGGCATCGAGCATGGTGGTCACCACGTCCACGAACGGCACCTGTGCCACCATCACCCGGTAATCCTGCGGGGCCTGGTTGGCCACCGCGCCCATCAGCAGGCCGCCGGCGCTGCCACCGGAGGCGGCCACCCGGTCCTTGGCGGCATAGCCCTGCTTGACCAGTGAGCGGGTGACATCGACGAAATCGTTGAAGGTGTTCTGCTTCTTCAGCAGCTTGCCGTCCTCATACCAGGCACGCCCCATTTCCTCGCCGCCGCGGATGTGCGCGATGGCATACACCACGCCGCGATCGAGCAGGCTGACCACGGTCTGGTTGAAGCCCGGATCCATCGACATGCCGTAGCTGCCGTAGGCGTACTGGTACAGCGCGCCGGTGCCGTCCTTCTTGAAGCCGTTGCGGTAGACCAGCGACACCGGCACCCTGGCGCCGTCACGCGCGGTCACCCACACCCGCTCGGTGGTGTACTGCGCCGGGTCGTAGCCGATCACCGGCTGCTGCTTGAGCTGGCGGCGTTCGCCGGTGATGGTGTTGAGTTCGTAGGTGGTGGTCGGGGTGGTCAGCGAGGTGTAGGCGTAGCGCAGCCACGGCGTATCCGCTTCGGGATTGGCGGCCAGGCCCATCGAATAGGCCGGTTCGTCGGCCTTGACGTAGTCCTGGCGCCCATCGGCGAACAGCAGGCGCACCCGCTCCAGCGCGTTGGAGCGCTCGGCGATCGCGGTGAAGCCATCGAACAGCTCGAAGCCTTCCACCAGCACGTTGTCATCGTGTTTGACCCAGTCGGTCCACTGGCTGCGTGCGGTGGCATCGGTGGGCGCGGTGACGATCTTGAAGTTCTTCGCGCCGGCATCGTTGGTGCGGATCACCCAGCGCCCGCCGAAATGGTCGGCGTCGTATTCGACGTCGCGCGCACGCGGTGCGAGCACGGTGAACTGCTGCGGGTTGGCGGCCGGTGCGTAGCGGCTTTCCGAGCTGACCGTGCTGTGCAGGTCGATGGTGATGAAGCGGTCGTCGCGGGTGCGGCCAACGCCCATGTAGAAGCTGTCGTCCTCTTCCTCGTACACCAGCACGTCGCTGCTGGTCGGGGTACCCAGTACATGCTTCTTTACCCGCACGGTAAGCAGGGTTTCCGGATCGTTCTCGACATAGAACAGCGTGCGGTTGTCGTCGGCCCAGACCACGTTGGCGGAGACGTTCTCGATGCGGTCAGGCAGGACGTCGCCGGTACGGAGGTCCTTGAAGCGGATCACGTACTGGCGGCGGCCCACGTCGTCCTCGGCCCAGGCCAGCAGGTGGTTGTCCTGGCTGACGTCGGCATCGCCCACGTCGAAGTAGCCCTTGCCTTCGGCCATCGTGTTGAGGTCGAGCAGGATTTCTTCCGGCGCCTCCATGCTGCCCTTGCGGCGCGCCTGGATCGGGTAGTCCTTGCCGGTTTCGTAGCGGCTGTAATACCAGTAGCCGCGCTCGCGCGCGGGCACGCTGGCATCATCCTGCTTGATGCGGCCGACGATTTCCTTGTACAGGCTGTCCTGCAACGGCTTGAGCGGCGCCATGACCTGGTCGGTGTAGGCGTTTTCCGCATTCAGATACGAAAGCATGGCCGGCGCTTCGCGCTTGTCGTCACGCAGCCAGTAGTAATCGTCGTTGCGGGTGGCACCGAACGGGGTGGTGACCGCGTGCGGATGCTTCTCGGCGTCGGGTGGGGTCAGCGCGGGGGCGGCATGCACGGAAGCGGTCATCAGGGTGGCAACCAGGAAAGGGACAGGGGATTTCACGAGATAGGGCTCCTTGCCAGTGAATGCAATGGCGGCCAGTCTGGCGGCGCAGCGGCACCCACGGCAAGCACGCAGGCCCTCGCCTATCATGGCGTGCATGAGCACCCGCACCCACACGGCCGGCTACAGCCGCCGCAGCCAGGAAATCGAACCCTTCCACGTGATGTCCCTGCTGGCCCGCGCACAGGCGTTGGAACAGGCCGGCCATGATGTGATCCACCTGGAGATCGGCGAGCCGGATTTCACCACGGCCGCGCCCATCGTGCTGGCCGGCCAGGCCGCGCTGGACGCCGGGCATACCCGTTACACCGCCGCGCGCGGGTTGCCTGCCCTGCGTGCGGCCATCGCCGGTTTCTACGGCACCCGCTACAACCTGGACCTGGACCCGGAGCGGATCCTGGTCACCCCGGGCGGCTCCGGCGCGCTGCTGCTGGCCAGCAGCCTGCTGGTCGATCCGGACCGCCATTGGCTGCTGGCCGACCCGGGCTACCCGTGCAACCGCCATTTCCTGCGGTTGGTGGAAGGCGCGGCGCAACTGGTGCCGGTGGGACCCCGGACCGCCTACCAGCTCACCCCGTCACTGGTGGACACCCACTGGAATGCCGCCAGCGTCGGCGCCCTGGTGGCCTCGCCCGCCAACCCTACCGGCACGGTGTTGTCGGCGGCGGAGCTGGCTGCGCTGTCGCAGTCGCTGAAGGCGCGTGGCGGTCACCTGGTGGTGGATGAGATCTACCACGGCCTCACCTACGGCATGGATGCGTCCAGCGTGCTGCAGGTGGACGACGAGGCGTTCGTGCTCAACAGTTTCTCCAAGTACTTCGGCATGACCGGCTGGCGGCTGGGCTGGCTGGTGGCGCCCCCACAAGCCGTACCGGACCTGGAGAAGCTGGCCCAGAACCTGTACATCAGCGCGTCCAGCATCGCCCAGCACGCCGCGCTGGCCTGCTTCGCGCCGGACACCATCGCCATCTTCGAGCAGCGCCGCCACGCCTTCCAGGCGCGTCGCGACTACCTGCTGCCCGCCCTGCGCGCCTTGGGTTTCCGCATCGAAGTCGAGCCCGAAGGTGCGTTCTATCTCTACTGCGACGTCAGCGACTTCACCGATGACGCGCAGGCGTTCTGCGCGCACTTCCTGGAAACCGAGCACGTGGCGTTCACCCCGGGCCTGGATTTCGGCCATTACCGCGCCAACCAGCACGTGCGGCTGGCGTACACGCAGGAGATTCCGCGACTGGAAGAAGCGGTGGCGCGGATCGCACGCGGCCTGGACACGTGGACGCGCACCGACCAACGGTCGGCGCCTACCGCCCGGTAAAAAAAACGCCGCGCATCAAGCGCGGCGTTCAAAAGGGGTGGAGCCAACCAGACGCCCCACCACCCGGAGGCTATTTCAGGCGTTCCCACAGGAAGCTGTAGGCCAGCGCGGACATGTGCGCTGCCTGCGCATTGTTCGCCGCGCCGCCGTGGCCGCCTTCGATGTTCTCGTAGTAGGTCACGTCCTTGCCCGCCTCGATCATCTTCGCCGCCATCTTGCGGGCATGGCCCGGGTGGACGCGGTCGTCACGGGTCGAGGTGGTGAACAGCACCGGAGGATACGTCTTCTTCGGGTCGAACAGGTGGTACGGCGAGAAGGTCTGAATGTACGCCCAGTCGGCGGTGTCGGGGTTGCCGTATTCGGCCATCCACGAGGCACCGGCCAACAGGTGGCTGTAGCGCTTCATGTCCAGCAGCGGCACCTGCACCACCACGGCCCCGAACAGCTCCGGGTACTGGGTGAGCATGTTGCCGGTGAGCAGGCCACCGTTGCTGCCGCCCTGCACCCCAAGGTGCTTCGGCGAGGTGATCTTCCGGCTCACCAAGTCACGGGCGACCGCGGCCATGTCCTCATAGGCCTTGTGCCGGTTCTGCTTGAGCGCGGCCTGGTGCCAGCGCGGGCCGTACTCGCCACCGCCGCGGATGTTGGCCACCACGTACACGCCGCCCTTTTCCAGCCAGGCACGGCCCATGCCGCCGGAGTACGACGGGGTCAGCGAGATCTCGAATCCGCCGTAGCCGTACAGCAGGGTCGGGTTGGAGCCGTCCAGCTTCATGTCCTTGGCATGCACCACGAAGTACGGCACACGGGTGCCGTCCTTGCTGGTGGCGAAGTGCTGCTCGATCACCTTGCCTTCGGCATCGAAGAACGCCGGCATGGTCTTGAGCACTTCCGGCTGCTTGCCGATCTCGGCCAAGGCCAGGGTGGTCGGGGTCAGGTAATCGGTGACGGTCATCCACACCGCATCGCTTTCATCGGCATCCACCGCGCCAACCGCCACGGTACCGAACGAGGGCGCGCCGGTGAACTCGCTCTTCTTCCAGCCGTCGGCCGACGGGGTCAGCACCTGCAGGCGGCTCTTGACGTCATCAAGCACGTTGAGCACCAGATGGTTCTTCGTCCAGCTCGAGCCGGCCAGCGAGGTGGTCTCGGTGGGGGCGAACAGCACCTCGAAGTCGCGCTTGCCGGCGATGAAGTCGTCCAGCGTGGTGATCAGCAGCGAACCGGCGGCATAGGTCTTGCCACCCACCGTCCACGGGTCGCGCAGTTCCAGGGTCAGCCACTGCTTGCGCAGGCCCTTCTCGGCCGAGTTCGGCGCATCGATCCTGGTCAGCGTGCCGTCGTCGGCGCGCAGGTAGATCTCGTTGTTGTAGAAGGCCAGCGTGCGGCTGACCAGGTTGCGCTCGTAGCCGGGCGTATCGTCGTGCATCGCCGCGATGTACATGTCATCGGGCTTGCCTTCGTAGACCACGCTGGCCGCCGACAGCGGCGTGCCGCGCTTCCACAGCTTGGCCACCCGCGGGTAGCCGGAGGTGGTCATGCTGTCCTTGCCGAAATCGGTGTAGACGAACACGGTGTCGCGGTCGATCCAGCCCAACCCGCCCTTGGATTCGGGACGGAAGAAGCCGTCCTTGATCCAGCTCTTGTTGGACAGGTCGAATTCGCGGGTCACGTCGGCATCCGCGCCACCGCGCGACAGCGCGATCAGGCAGCGGGTGTATTCCGGGCGCAGGCATTCGGCACCGTGCCATACCCAGTTCTCGCCTTCGGCCTTGTTCAGCGCGTCCAGGTCGAGCACGGTTTCCCACTTCGGGGCCGGCTTGCGGTACTCATCCAGCGTGGTGCGCCGCCACAGGCCGCGCTCATGCTGCTTGTCCTTCCAGAAGTTGTAGTAGTACTCGCCGATCTTCTGCACGCCGGGAATCTTGGCGTCCGAATCAAGCACCTCGCGGATGCTGGCTTCCATCTGCTTGAAGGCCGGGGTCTGGGCCAGGCGGCCTTCGGACTTGGCATTCTGCTGCTTGACCCAGTCCAGCGATTTATCGCCGGTGACATCTTCCAGCCAGGCATAGGGATCGGCAGGGGTCTCAGCGGCCATCGCGGTTCCAGCGGCACCAGCAGAGAACAGGCCTGCCATCAGGCAGGCAGAGGCGAGTCGTGACATTGCGGCTCCAGGCGGTCATATCCCCCGGACGCTATCACACGGCCTGCCCCGCTCCCCCCTGTCGAAGGTCAGGGCGCGCGGTCCGGCGCGGCTGCAGCCGGGTGCGACGTTTGGCCTGGGGCCCGCGCCGGCGCTGGGCCTGGCGGCGCAATAGACCCAGCGGCAGCTGGAACCTGTACAGGCTCCACCAGGCCAGGCACGGCATGCCCACCAGCCACAGCGGCAGCCAGCCCAGCCACTGGCTGTCGCCGCGCGCGGCCGGCCACACCAGGACGAGGGCGAGGCCGGCCAACGCGACCTGCCGGACCCAGCGCAGCACCTGCGGGTGGGGCGCCTGGACCAGGCGTGCGGTGGACCGTGAAGGGGTGGAATGACGCGAAGACGACAAGGGCATGACACGACTCCGTGCGAAAGTGATGCACTACCTTGCCGGGCGCCCATCTCACAGGCTGCGACCTTCCGCGCTTCCGCGCTTCCGCCATTGACGTTCTTCGTCGTCCCACCCACCATGCCCCTGCACGCCACTGGAGCCTTCCGCCGCATGTCTTCGAACCGTCCGCTTTGCGTTGCCCTGCTGCTGTCGTCGCTGTCGCTGTTGGCCGCCTGCTCCTTTGGCGACAGCAAGCCGACCCCGCCGCCGGTGGCCAGTACCGCGACCAGCGCGCCGATCGACCTGCAGAAGTTCATGGGCACCTGGTATGTGATCGGCCGTGTGCCGAACCCGGTCGAGCGCGGCCACGTAGCCAGCGTCAACCAGTACACGCTGCGCGGCGACCAGAAGGTATCCATCACCTATCGTTTCCGCGACGGCTTCTCGCAGCCGCAGCAGGAACTCACCGTGCGCGCTTCGGTGGACGAGGAGAGCGGCAACCACAACTGGCGCACCTGGTTCTACAAGGTGGTGCCGACCCATACCCGCGTACTGGAAGTGGCGCCGGACTATTCCTGGGCGATGCTGGGTTACCCGGGCCGCGAGATGGCCTGGATCTTCGCGCGCAAGCCGGACATGGACAAAGAGCTGTACAAGGAACTGGCTACCCGCCTGCGCGACCAGTACGGGGTCAACACCGACAAGCTCAAGCGCGTGCCGCAGCACCCCGAGCAGGTGGACCGCCTGGGCTACGAGGTTCCGAACGTAAGGTGATCAGGCCGCTACGCGCGGCATGACCCGGCGTTCGATGTCGTGCCACGTAGACAGGGTTTTGAGGTCGTATTCGGCCTGCAGTGCCAGCCACGAGGCGGCGTCACCGCCGAAATGGCGCGCCAGCCGGGCCGCCGTATCTGCGGTGACGCCCCGGGTTTCATGCACGATGGCATGCAGCCGGGTGGCCGGCACGTCCAGGGCACGCGCGAGCGCGTTGATGCTCAGCGCAAGCGGCACCATGAATTCCTCGCGCAGGATTTCGCCCGGGTGGATAGCCCTCAGTTTGTTGGTGGCGCGGCTCATGGTCGGCATCCTCAGTGGTAATCAACGATTTCGACGTGGCACGGACCTGCATCCGTCCAGCTGAAACACACGCGCCATTGGACATTGATGCGGATGCTGAACTGCCCTCGCCGTTCACCCACCAGCGCTTCAAGACGGTTGCCGGGCGGACAGCGCAGGAACTGCAGGGTCTGCGCCGCATCCAGCATCTGCAACTTGCGCTCGGCAACCGCCTGGATGCTGCGGAACTGCCGGGGGCAACGGCCTTCGAACAGGGCAAGCGTGTGGCGGCAGCGGAAGGACTGGATCATTCCGCGTAGCGTAATACGCAAAACGGAATATAGCACAGACGCGGATCACGCAATGCCGACGCGGTCGAACGTCAGATCAATCAGATCGCCGGTTCGTATCGCCAGGCTCAATGATTGCGCTAGGTACGCCCCTTACTTGCGCGAATACCGCCCCACCAGCCAGTCGCCCAGCATCTGCAGCAGCTGGACCAGCACCAGCAGCAGCACCACGGTGACCAGGGCCACGTCGGTGTGGGAGCGCTGGTAGCCGTCGCGGAACGCCAGGTCGCCCAGGCCGCCCGAGCCGATCGCACCGCCCATGGCGGTGAAGCCGATCAGCGCGATCACGGTGACGGTGGCACCGGCAATCAGGCCCGGCCGTGCTTCAGGCAGCAGCACCCGGCTGACCAGCTGCCAGGTGGTGGCGCCCATCGCCTGGCTGGCCTCGATCACGCCGCGGTCCACTTCGCGCAGCGCCGTTTCCACCAGGCGCGCGTAGAACGGCGCCGCGCCGATCACCAGCGGCACGATCGCACCGCGCACGCCGAGCGAGGTGCCCATCATCCACAGCGTGATCGGAATCAGCACGATCATCAGGATGATGAAGGGCACCGAGCGCAGCAGGTTGACCAGCAGCGCCAGCCCGCCGTACAGCACCGGCTTGCGGTGCAGCTGCGGCGAACCGGTCAGGAACAGCAGCACGCCCAGCGGCAGGCCGATGGCCAGGGTAAGCGGCAGTGAGCCGGCCAGCATCAGCAGGGTGTCGATGGTTGCCTGGCCGATATCGGCCCATTTGGCCGCGTCGAGATGGCGGAAGAAGCCGCCCGCAGTCGCGATGATCATCGGCGCAGCTCCTCAAGGTGGACGCCGGCGGCAACGAAACCGGCCTGCGCGGCCTGCACGTCGCCGCCCACCAGCGACACCGTCAGCTGGCCATACGGGGTGTCTTTGATGCGGTCGATGCGACCGGACAGGATGTTGTAGTCCACCCCCGTCTCCCGGGCGATGCGGCCCAGCACCGGCTCATAGGTATCGGTGCCGAGGAAGGTCAGGCGCACGATGCGCCCGGCCACGGCGTCGAAATCCTTGTGCAGCTCGCCCTCGTCCACCTGCTCGGATTCGTTGACGAAGCGGCGCGTGGTCGGGTGCTGCGGGTGCAGGAACACCTCGGTGACCGGCCCGGTTTCCACCAGGTGGCCGGCGTCGAGCACGGCCACGCGGTCGCAGACGCGACGGATCACATCCATCTCGTGGGTGATCAGCACGATGGTCAGGCCCAGCTCGCGGTTGATCCGGCCCAGCAGCTTGAGCACCGAGGCGGTGGTCTGCGGGTCGAGCGCACTGGTGGCCTCGTCGCACAGCAGGATCTGCGGGCGGGTGGCCAGGGCGCGGGCGATGCCGACGCGCTGCTTCTGGCCGCCGGACAGCTGCGCCGGGTACTTGTTGGCGTGCGCTTCCAGGCCGACGGTATGCAGCAGTTCGCTCACCCGGGCGTCGATGTCCGCACGCGGGGTGCCGGCCAGCTCCAGCGGGAACGCCACGTTGGCCGCCACGGTGCGCGACGACAGCAGGTTGAAGTGCTGGAAGATCATGCCGATCTTCCGCCGCAGCGCGCGCAGGCCATCGCGGTCCAGCGCGGTGACGTCCTCGCCGTTGATCAGCAGGCGGCCCCCGGTGGGTTCCTCGAGCCGGTTGATCAGCCGGATCAGGGTCGATTTGCCCGCGCCGGAATGGCCGATGATGCCGAACACTTCGCCGGCCTCGATGGTCAGGTCCAGCGGCTGCAGCGCGGCGATCGCGCGGCCGCCGACGGCATAGGATTTGTGCAGGCGCTGGAACTCGATCACTTCGCGGTCAACCGGGGCATCGACGGGAGGGGCGTGCAGCCTACCAGCGCGGGACGGCCCTGGCCCGCGCGGCAGATTGGAATCATATTCCGTTTGATTATAAGGAAGCGTCATCGCCCGCCCGGCGGGCCTCAGGGGTGGTCCAGCGGCTGCGGCGCACGGACCTGGCGGACCCGCTCGCGGTGCAGCAGGTACAGGCCCGAGGCCACGATGATGGCCGCCCCCAGCCAGGTGAACCGGTCCGGCAGCACGCCCCAGAACGCCAGGTCCCAGCCGATCACCCAGACCAGCCCGGTGTACTCCAGCGGGGCGATCAACGAGGCCTCACCGAGCTGGAACGCCCGGGTCAGCGCTACCTGGCCCCCGGCCCCGGCCAGGCCCATCCCGGCGATCAGTGCGGCGTGGCCCAGCTGCAGGGGCTGCCAGTCCGGGATGGCCAGCAGGCCCGCGCCCAGCGCCAGGATCACCAGGAACCACACCACCATGGACTGGGGGGTATCGGTGCGGGTCAGCATGCTGACCGTGATCGCGGCCACCGCGTAGGCCGTGGCCGCCAGCAGCACCATCAGCCCAGGCACGGAGATGAAGCCGTCCACGCCGGGGCGCAGCACCACCAGCACCCCGACCAGGCCGATGCCGATGGCGACCCAGCGGCGCGGCCCGACATGTTCACCCAGCAGCGGCACCGACAGCGCCGCGATCAGCAGCGGGGCCACAAAGTAGATGGTGTAGGCAGTGGACAGCGGCAGGCTGCGCAGCGCGAACACGAAACAGCCGATCATCGCCATGCCGAGCAGGCCGCGCAGCAGGTGCAGGCCCCAGCGCACCGGGATGAGCGAGCGCGGGCCGGCGGTGGCCAGCACCCAGACCAGCACGAACGGCAGCGAGGCCGCGCCGCGCAGGAAGGTGACCTGCAGGGTCGGGTAGCTGGAGGAGAGCTGCTTCATGCCTGCATCCATCAGCGAGAAGCAGGCCACGGCCATCAGCATCCAAGCGACGGCACGGGAGGGGGAGCGTTGGGCGTTCATGGCCCATTATCGCCGCCCCTGCCGGGACGTCCATGCGCGGTTGGTTAGAATGGGGGCTTCACCTGCAGGAGAATCCCCATGCCCTCGTTTGACGTCGTTTCCGAAGTCGACATCCACGAACTGACCAACGCGGTCGACCAGGCCAACCGCGAGCTGTCCACCCGCTTCGACTTCAAGGGCGTGGATGCCAGGTTCGTGCTGGAAGACAGCGTGATCAGCCAGTCCGCCCCGAGCGACTTCCAGCTGCAGCAGATGACCGACATCCTGCGCCAGCGCCTGACCGCGCGGAAGATCGACGCAGCCTGCCTGGAATTCGGCGATATCGAAACCAACCTCGCCGGGGCCCGCCAGAAGATCACCGTGAAACAGGGCATCGAGCAGAAGGTGGCCAAGAAGATCGCGGCAGCAATCAAGGAAGCCAAGCTCAAGGTCGAAAGCCAGATCAACGGCGACAAGCTGCGCGTGACCGGCAAGAAGCGCGACGACCTGCAGGACGTGATGGCCCTGCTGAAAAAGGGAACGTTCGAGGTCCCGCTCCAGTTCGACAATTTCCGCGACTGATCCAGCGCGCCGGGTGCCGGGCCCTGCCCGGCCCTGGCCCCGATCACGCCCGCCCTGGGCAGCCGCCGTACAATGCGCTGCCCAGCCCGCGATACCGCCCGCCATGAATGACCTGCCCCTGCCCGCCGACACCGCGCCTGACGGCAGCGATCCCATCGCCGAAACCCGGCGCTGGCTGGAGCAGATCGTGATCGGCTTGAACCTGTGCCCGTTCGCCAAGGCGGTGTACGTCAAGGACCAGGTGCGCTTCGTGCTGAGCGACGCGACCACCGTCGAAGCGCTGGTGGAAGAACTCGCCGAAGAGCTGGTGCTGCTGCGCGACACCCCGGCCGAGCAGATCGACACCACGCTGATCGTGCACCCGGACGTGCTGACCGATTTCCTGGACTACAACGACTTCCTCGACAACGCCGATGCCGCGATCGAGGCGCTGGACCTGCAGGGCATCCTGCAGGTGGCCAGCTTCCACCCGCAGTACCAGTTCGCCGGGGTCGCGCCGGATGACGTGAGCAACTACACCAACCGCGCGCCCTACCCGACCCTGCACCTGCTGCGCGAAGACAGCGTGGAACGCGCCGTGGCCGCGTTCCCGGATCCGGACGTGATCGTCGAACGCAACATTGAAACCCTCGACAAGCTGGGCATTGAAGGCTGGACCCGCCTGCTCGGCCGCAAGGACACCCCCCGGTGCCACTGACCCCGGCCATCACCGACTGGCCCGCGCAACCGCTGCGCGACCGCGTGGTGATCGTCACCGGTGGCGCGCAGGGCGTGGGCCGTGGCATCGCGCAGGCAGTACTGGGGGCGGGCGGCAGCGTGATGATCGCCGACCTGGACGCCGACGCCGGCCGCGCCTGCCTGAAGGAATGGGCACTGCCCGAGCGCGCCGCGTTCCAGCGCGCGGATGTGGCCAGCGAACGCAGCGTGCAGGCGCTGGTCAAGGCCACGCTGAAGCGTTTCGGTCGGATTGATGGATTGGTCAACAACGCCGGCATCGCCAGCGCGCACGGCACCCCGCTGGCGGAGATGACGCTGGCCGAATGGCAGCGCCGCCTGTCCAGCCTGCACGGGGCGTTCCTGTGCAGCAAGCACGCCCTGCCGGCGCTGCGCGCGCAGGCCGGCGGTTCGATCATCAACATCGCCTCCACCCGGGCCTGGCAGTCCGAGCCGGACAGCGAAGCCTATGCCGCGGCGAAAGGCGGACTGGTGGCGTTTACCCACGCACTGGCGATCAGCAGCGGGCCCGATGTGCGGGTCAACAGCATCAGCCCCGGCTGGATCACCACCGATGCCTGGCAGGCCCCGGCAAGGCGGCGCACGCCGAAGCTGTCGCGCCGCGACCATGCCCAGCATGCGGTGGGCCGGGTCGGCCAGCCCGAAGATATCGGTGCACTGGCCGTGTTCCTGCTCTCGGACCTGTCCGGGTTCATCACCGGGCAGGACCATGTGGTGGATGGCGGAATGACGCGGACGATGATCTACGCCGAATGATTCAGCGCCGTGCCGACCAACGGTCGGCACCTACCGAGGGTGGCACACTCCGTCCTTGCCACCGTGGTGCCGAACCGGTAGGTACCGACCGTTGGTCGGTACCCGGGATCAACCGGCCATGCCGTTATGGCGCAACAACGCATCCACGTTCGGTGCGCGCCCACGGAACGCTTCGAAGTTCTCCGCTGCACTGCGGCTGCCGCCGCGCGACAACACCTCATCGCGGAAGCGCCTGCCGGTTTCCGCGACCTGGTCCGGCGCTTCTTCGAACGCGGCATAGGCATCGGCACTGAGCACCTCGGCCCACTTGTAGCTGTAATACCCCGCCGCATACCCGCCGGCGAAGATGTGGCTGAACTGGTGCGGGAAGCGATTCCATTCCGGCGGGCGGTTGACCGCCACTTCGTCGCGCACGCGTTCCAGCAGCTGCAGCACGCTGTCCTGGACCGGATCGAAACTGCTGTGCAGCTGCATGTCGAACAGCGCGAACTCCAGCTGGCGCACGGTGAACATGCCGCTCTGGAAGTTGCGCGCGGCCAGCATGCGGTCGAACAGCGCGCGCGGCAGCGGCTCGCCGCTGTCCACATGCGCGGTCATTGCCTGCACCCGGTCCCACTCCCAGCAGAAGTTCTCCATGAACTGGCTGGGCAGTTCCACTGCATCCCACTCCACGCCGTTGATGCCGGCCACGCCCAGTTCGCCGATGCGTGTCAGCAGCTGGTGCAGGCCATGGCCCATTTCATGGAACAGCGTGGTCACCTCGTCGTGGCTGAAGGTCGAGGCCTTGCCCTCGGCGCCCTTGCCGAAGTTGCACACCAGGTACACCAGCGGCGTCTGCACGCCCTGCGCGGTATCACGGCGGTTGCGGCAGTCGTCCATCCACGCGCCGCCGCGCTTGCCCTCGCGCGCGTACAGGTCCAGGTAGAACTGCCCGACCAATACGCCCTGCGCATCCACCAGGCGGAAGAAGCGCACGTCCGGGTGCCACACCGGCGCCTGGTCGGGCTGCACCTGCAGGCCATACAGGCCGTGGATGACGCTGAACAGACCCTCCAGCACCTTCGGCTCGGTGAAGTACTGCTTCACTTCCTGCTCGGAATAGCTGTAGCGCGCCTGCTTGAGCTTTTCAGAGGCAAAGGCGAGGTCCCATGCCTCCAACGCGGGCAGGCCCAGTTCGTCGCGTGCGAACGCGTCCAGCTCGGCCCGGTCGCGCTGCGCGTAGGGCTTGGCGCGTGCGGCCAGGTCGCGCAGGAAGCCCAGCACCTGCGGCGCGTCTTCGGCCATCTTGGTTTCGATGGAGTATTCGGCATAGCTGGCAAACCCCAGCAGCGAGGCCAGCTCGGCACGCAGTGCCAGGATGCGGTCGATGTGCGCGCTGTTGTCCAGCTTGGCATCACCGAACTCCGAAGCCCGCAGCGCGTTGGCGCGGTACAGCGCTTCGCGCAGCGGGCGGTGTTCGGCGTAGGTCTGCACCGGCAGGTAGCACGGCATCTGCAGGGTCAGCTTCCAACCGGGAAGGCCATCCTTCTCCGCCGCGGCGCGGGCAGCGGCCACCACATCCCCGGGCAGGCCGGCCAGTTCGCTGCGGTCTTCAACGTGCAGCGACCACGCATCGGTGGCATCCAGCACGTTCTGCGAGAAGGTCGCCGACAGCGCCGAGAGCTCCTCTCGGATCGCGCTGTAGCGTGCCTTGCCGGCCTCGTCCAGTTCGGCGCCGCCCAGGCGGAAATCACGCAGCGCGTTGTCCAGCACCTTGCGCCGGGCCGGATCGTACTGCGCCGCTTCGGGCGTGGCCGCCAGCGCGCGGTACTGCTCGAACAGCGCCAGGTTCTGGCCGAGCGCGCTGCCAAAGCGGGTCACCTTCGGCAGGTTGCTGTTGTAGGCCTCGCGCAGCGCCGGGGTGTTCACCACCGCCTGCAGGTGGCCAACCTGGCCCCATGCGCGCCACAGGCGTTCGGTGGCATCGTCCAGCGGCTCGACGAAGCTGGCCCAGCTGACCGGCTGCACGGTTTCGGCGGCTTTCACCGCCGCCTCGGCCTGCGCCAGCAAGGTGTCGATGGCCGGGCCGATATGCTCGGGCTGGATCGCATCGAAACGGGGCAGGCCGGAAAAATCGAGCAGGGGATTGGCAGGGGTCACAGGGGTCACAGGGGTCTCCAGACAGCGGGGCCGGCACGCCGGCGTTTCCCACCATATGGCACCGGACCCGGTGCTGCACAAGCCCCGGCGGCCACGGGTTCGTGGCCGTTCACCGGTCGGTGTCGCTCAGTACAGCGCTTCCAGCGCGGCGTTGGGCAGCTCCGGCAGGCCCTGCCCAGCCACGGCCGCGGCGATCACCGCATCGGCCTGCTCCACGTCGATGCCCTGCCGCGGGTACCAGTCCGGGTTGTAGTAGCTGTGCGCATAGCGCTCGCCGCTGTCGCACAGGATCGTCACGATCGAACCGCTGCGCCCGGCCGCGCGCATGCGCTCGGCGGCATGCAGCACGCCAATGAAATTGGTGCCGGTGGAGCCGCCGACGCGGCGCCCCAGCTGGCGGCTGACATGGCGCATGGCGGCCAGGCTGAGCGCGTCGGGCACCTTGACCATGGCATCCACGCTGGTCGGGATGAAGCTCGATTCCACCCGGGGCCGGCCAATGCCTTCCACACGGGAGCCACCGCTGCAGGTGAGGTCACGCCACGGTTCACCGGCCAGGGCCGCGCGGTAGCCGTCGAAGAACACCGACACTTCCGGGTCCGCGCACAGGATGCGGGTGTCGTGGCGGCGATAGCTGACATAGCGGCCCAGCGTGGCGGCGGTGCCACCCGTGCCGGGGCTGCACACGATCCATTCCGGCACCGGGTGTGGCTCTTCGGCCATCTGCTTGAAGATGGATTCGGCGATGTTGTTGTTGGCGCGCCAGTCGGTGGCGCGCTCGGCGTAGGTGAACTGGTCCATGAAGTGGCCGCCGGTTTCGCGGGCCAGCTTTTCCGAATCGCAGTTCAGGTCGCAGGCGCGCTCCACCAGGTGGCAGCGGCCGCCATGGAATTCGATGGCGGCGATCTTTTCCGGCGAGGTGGTGGCCGGCATCACCGCAATGAACGGCAGGCCCAGCAGGCGCGCGAAGTAGGCTTCGGACACCGCAGTGGAACCGCTGGAGGCCTCGATCACCGGGCGCCCTTCGCGCAACCAGCCGTTGGCCAGCGCGTACAGGAACAGCGAGCGCGCCAGGCGGTGCTTCAGGCTGCCGGTGGGATGGCTGGATTCATCCTTGAAGTACAGCTCGATGCCCGGGTGTCCCGGCAGGTCCATCGGAATGAGGTGGGTATCGGCCGAACGGTTGAAATCGGCTTCGATCTTGCGGATGGCGGCGGCCACCCATTCACGCTGCGACATGTCGACGATGGGCCAGGAAGATGCAGCATTCTACGTCCCCTTGCCACCGCCCCGCTAAAATGAACGGCCAGCCGCGTTGCGCGGCCTCCCACAGGATCCCCCATGAGCCTTGCCTCCCTGCAGTCCCAGCCGGGCGTTGCCGCCCAGCCGCCGGCCGAAACCACCGGCTTCGTGTTCAACCACACCATGCTGCGCGTCAAGGACGCCGCCGCCTCGCTGGACTTCTACACCCGCGTGCTGGGCTTCCGCCTGCTCGACCAGCGTGATTTCCCCGAAGCCCGGTTCAGCCTGTACTTCCTGGCCCTGCTGCCGGCCGGCACGCAGATCCCGGAAGGCGACGATGCGCGCCGGTTGTGGCTGGCCGGGCTTCCCGGCGTGCTGGAGCTGACCCACAACCACGGCACCGAAACCCAGGACGGCCCGGTCTACCACGACGGCAACCAGGACCCGCGCGGCTTCGGCCACATCTGCGTCTCCGTGCCGGACATCCACGCGGCCTGCAAGCGCTTCGATGACCTGCAGGTGCCCTACCAGAAGCGCCTGGAAGACGGCCGCATGAAGCACCTGGCCTTCATCAAGGACCCGGACGGCTACTGGGTGGAGATCATCTCCAACACCCCGGTTGGCTGAGGCCCCGCGTGACCACCAACGGTGGTCACCTACCGCCGGCAACAATTCGTCTACCCGGCCGGTGGTATACCAGCGCTTCCCTCGACTGAAGGAACCCGCATGGAAACCATGGAACTGCACCGCGGCCGGCTGATCGACCACCTGCAACTGATCGTGCGCGACCTGCCGGCCAGCCGCCGCTTCTACCAGGCGGTGTTCGACACCATCGGCATTCCCATCGCCGGCGAGGGCGATACGTATTTCTGGGCCGATGAGCTGTTCATTTCCACCGCCGACAGCGAAGCGGCCGCCGGTGAACTGACCGGCCGCCACCACTTGGCCTTCCAGGCCCGCGACCGCGCCACCGTCGATGCCTTCCACAAGGCGGCATTGGCCGCAGGCGGCAAGGACAACGGCGCCCCCGGCGAACGCCCCTACCACCCGGGCTACTACGCCGCCTTCGCGATCGATCCGGACGGCAACAACATCGAGGTCGTGTACCACGGCCCGGCGAGCTACAGCGCCGACTCGGTGAAGGTCACGTTCTGAGTACCGACCTTACCCAGACGCGCCCTTGTAGAGCCACCCCCTGGGTGGCTGCGTCCACGCCGGCACCCTGAACACTTCAGCCAGCGCCCACCCCAGTCTCACAACGTGAGACTGGCCGCCCCTACCGTTTCCCCATGGAGACGATACGCAAACTGGCGATCCTGGCCGATGCCGCCAAGTACGACGCGTCCTGTGCCTCCAGTGGCGCGGGACGCCGAGATTCGCGCAGCTCGGGCGGCATCGGCAGCACCGAAGGCGCCGGCATCTGCCACAGCTACACACCCGACGGGCGCTGCGTATCGCTGCTGAAGATCCTGCTCACCAATTTCTGCATCTACGACTGCGCGTACTGCGTGAACCGGGTCTCCAGCAACGTGCCGCGCGCGCGCTTCAACGTGGCCGAAGTGGTCGCGTTGACCATGGATTTCTACAAGCGCAACTACATCGAAGGGCTGTTCCTCTCCAGCGGCATCATCCGCAATGCCGACTACACCATGGAGCAGATGGTCGAAGTGGCGCGGCAGCTGCGCGAGGAGCACCGCTTCTCCGGCTACATCCACCTCAAGACCATTCCCGAAGCTTCGCCTGAATTGCTGGCGGCGGCGGGGCGCTACGCCGACCGCCTGTCGATCAACATCGAGCTGCCCACCGAGGAAGGCCTGAACAGCTTCGCGCCGGAAAAGTCGCTGCCTTCCATTCGTGGCGCGATGGGTGAACTGCGTTGGCGCATCGAAGAAGCCAAGGAGGCCAAGGCCGCCAGCGAGGCCAAGCCCACCACGGTGGCGGCACCGGCACCAACCGCCCCGGCCAAGCGCGCGAGCCGCGCCCGTGTGCCCCGCTTCGCGCCTGCTGGCCAAAGCACGCAGATGATCGTCGGTGCCGACGGCGCCAGCGACCAGCAGATTCTGGGCGCCGCCGACAACCTGTACGGCAACTACCGCATGCGCCGGGTGTACTACTCGGCCTTCAGCCCGATCCCGGATGCCAGCCGGCTGCTGCCGGTGCAGGCACCGCCGCTCGCGCGCGAACACCGGCTGTATCAGGCCGACTGGCTGCTGCGTTTCTACGGCTATGGCGTGGAGGAAATCACCAACACCGCGCAGAACGGCATGCTCGACCTGGATATCGACCCGAAGCTGGCCTGGGCGATCCGCCACCCCGAGCGCTTCCCGGTGGACCTCAACGTGGCCTCCAAGGAGATGCTGCTGCGCGTGCCCGGGTTGGGCGTGCGCAACGTCAAGCGCGTGCTGATGGCGCGCCGCCACGGCCGCCTGCGCGTGGCCGACGTCGCCCGCCTGCGCGCGCCGATGAGCAAGCTGCTGCCGTTCGTGCAGCTGGCTGACCATCACCCGCGCCGCGCCCTGGATGACCCCACCGCCCTGCGTGCACGGCTGGCACCGCCACCGCGCCAGGCTTCGCTGTTCCCCGACGCCGCCGCATGAGCCGCTGGAGTGTGCGGGTCGACCCGGCATGGTCGGTACAGGCATGGCGTGATGCCGCGCGATTGGGGCTGCAGCATCAAGTTGCGCCGGAACAGCTCGACTGGCTGCAGGAGGGTCACGCCTCGCTGCTGGACGCGCCGTCGTTGGCCGGCCTACCTGCTACGGAAAGCGACGGCACGAGCATCCCGGTGCCGAAATCCTTCGTCGAACTGGCGGCCACCTGCCTGTGCCACAGCGATCCACAGCGACACGCCCTGCTGTACCGCATGCTTTGGCGCATCGTGCACGGCGAGCGCGGCCTGCTGACCAACCCCGCCGACCCGGACGTGCTGCGTGCAATGGCGCTGGGCCAGGCGGTGCGCCGCGACAGCCACAAGATGAAGGCATTCGTCCGCTTCCGCGAGGTACCCGGCGAGGACAATGCGTTCATCGCGTGGTTCGAACCCGACCACCACATCGTGGACCGGGTCGCGCCGTTCTTCGCGCGCCGCTTCGCCGGCATGCGCTGGGCGATCCTCACTCCAACCCGCAGCGTCCGCTGGGACGGACAGGAACTGGCGTTCGGCCCCGGAAGCAAGCAGGCCGATGCGCCGGTGGAGGATGCGCGCGAAGAACTGTGGCGCACCTACTACGCCAACATCTTCAACCCTGCCCGCCTGAACACCCGGATGATGCAGCAGGAGATGCCGACCCGGTACTGGAAGCACCTGCCGGAGGCGAGCCTGCTGCCCACGCTTGTGCGCGATGCCGGCGACCGCGTGCAGGAAATGCATGACCGTGAAGCGCAGGCACCACAACGTCGGATACCGGAGCAGAACATTCCCCTGCGCAGTCCGGCAACCGCGAACGGCGATTCCCTCGACGAGCTGCGCACTGCGGCCGCCGGTTGCCGCCGTTGCCCACTCTGGGAGCCGGCCACGCAGACGGTGTTCGGCGAAGGCCCGCGCGATGCGCAGGTGATGCTGGTCGGTGAGCAACCCGGCGATTCAGAGGACCTGAGCGGGCACCCCTTCGTCGGCCCGGCCGGGCAGCTGTTGAACCGGGCGCTGCAGGAACTGGGCATTGATCGCAGCACGCTGTACCTGACCAACGCGGTGAAGCACTTCCGTTACGAGCGGCGCGGCAAGAAGCGCATCCATTCCAAACCGCAGGTCACCCACATCAATGCGTGCCGGCCCTGGCTGCTGGCGGAGATTGAACAGGTGAGCCCGAAGGTGATCGTCTGCCTGGGCGCCAGTGCAGCTCGAGCCGTGTTTGGCCCCGGCTTCAACCTGGGCCGTGATCGCGGCCGCTGGCATACGCTGGAAGACGGCACGCGCGGCTTTGCGACGGTGCATCCTTCCTGGGTGTTGCGGCAGCCTGCAGGTACAGCGCAGAAAGAAGCTTATTGCCTGCTTTTGGGAGACCTGAAGAAACTAGCCTCCCCCTCCAGGTAGCAACCTTCCTATCGGCACGAGGTAGCTGCCAGTGCTTCGCACCGTCAATAGCGACAAGTGATCAACCACTTCGCTGCGGCCGCGAACAATCAGCTGAACAGGCACGATTCCCGGGATTTATCGCGCCTCCACCACCAGCTCCGGCGCTGTTCAACTGCGCGCAGCAAGGGCAAAGGAAAGCATGTAGCCGGCAGTAGGTAAGCTGTAGCCATGACCATCTCGATACCCAGCAAGCAGAAGCCCGTCTTCAAGGTGATCGAAGCCCGGCGCCTCCCGTTGACTGCAGCCGATCTGATCACGCTGAGCGACGAGGAGAGAATTCGCAGGATATACACCATGACGCCGGAACAGGCGGAAGCGATCATACGCAAGTCTGGAATATTGACCGCTTCTGGCAAGCTTAAGCGCGGCTACAGATGAACGATGGACATCTCCAGATCGGCTATCACGGCTGCGATGTCACCATACGAGATGGGTTGGTTTCGGGAAAGTTGTCGCCGGCACCCAGTGGCAATCAATACGACTGGCTGGGGCCGGGCTTCTATCTGTTCGAAGGCGACGAAGATCGCGCGATGGCATTCGCCGAAGCTGCAGCCAGCGAACCGTCGCGCAGACTGACGGCGAGACCCATAGCAACACCGGCTGTCGTCGGCTGCGTCTTCAGCGTCCAACGTTGCCTGGATATGACCACCAAGGCAGGTCGGCTGGAGTTCGAGAATGCCTACCTCAACTTTCAAGCAGGCTATCTGCGAATCGGACAGTCAATACCGTTGAACGCCCCGGTGAATCCGCTTGACGAGGAAATACTTCTTCGTGGACTTGATCGGGCAGTGTTCAACTTCATACACAGCAGCCGCAGTGAAGTCGCCGGCCTGCCGCAGTTCCAAGCGGTACGGGGCGCTTTCCGGCAAGGCCCCGAGATTGCGCCAAACTCGGGGTTTCACAGGGACAGCCACGTCCAGATTGCGCTGAGGGACTTCAGCTGCATAAGGGGCTGGTTCCTGCCGTCTGGCACGGAGCAGCTGTCCGACTCAGACCTCGTAAAGGCTCAGGAGGCGCTACGCGCCATGCGGGAGATCAGCAGGAAAGTTCGCCAACGAGTGGTAGCGGACTAAGCGCCCGCTCCACTCCGAGTCCCATGGCTAATGGGCAGCCATGTAGATGTCCTGAAGAACCGCCTTCTCCAGCTCCAGCTCGCTGAGCAGGTTTTTGACGATGTCACCCAGGCTGAGGATGCCCACCAGCTTGCTGCCTTCGGTCACCATCAGGTGGCGGTGGCGCGAGTAGGTCATCAGCGCCATGGCCTGCTTCAGGGTCGCCTCGGGGGCGATGCCTTCCAGGCCGGCCGAGGGAAGCGTGGCGATGACCCGGCGGCCTGCCTGCGGGCCGTCGTCGGCCAGGCTGCGCACGATGTCTTTCTCGGAGATGATCCTGACCGGTGCATCGTCCTTCATCACCACCAGCGCGGCGATCTTGTGCGCGCTCATCTTGTGGGCGGCGGCGCCGATCGTGTCTTCGACGTCGATGGTGACAACGGAGTCTTTCTTGGATTGCAGAAGTTCGCGGACGTTCATTCTTTTTCCTGTTGCAGACTGGGTGAAGCCACACGCCTTGCGTGGTGGGACCGATTGACGCAGCCAGCGGCTGACACCCCGAGAATCGCATTTCGACTAGAACCGACGCTGAATGTCGCGGGCGGACTCGACTAAAGTTTTCCCGACGCCAGAAACGGCAAAGGGCGGCCCCGGTGGACCGCCCTTTGCCTGGCGTGGTGTAGCGAGCGACGGTCGCTACCTACCCATTCACTTCTTGGCCGAGCACGTGCCGTGCGCAGCAAGCTTGAGGCTGGCGATCTGGCGGCGCCCTTCTGCCTCCGGCACCGCCTCCAGCTTGGCGCCACCCACAAAGACGCCCATCTTGATGGACTGCCGGATGAAGTAGTTCTGGCCCGAGGCCGTGACCAGCTTCAGATCGTTCGGCGAGAACTCCGACTCGGTGGAGAAGGTGTGCTCGCGGTCGCCCGGAACCAGGGTGTAGAAGAACACCTTGTTTGCCGTCTCACCCAGGCACTCCCCGTCGATCAGGACGTCCTTCTTGAGCGCCTGGCCCACGCCGCTGTTGCGGAACACGTACACACCGGCCTTCCCCGCTTCTGGCGCGGGGAATGTCTTGGCGACATCCAGCGTGCCCTTGTCGGCCATCGGAACCGACGCGCAGCCGGACATCAGGGCGATGGCCGCGGCCACCCCCAGCATCAACATCTTGTTCAAACAAAGCCCCCTGTGGCGTGCATCCTGCACGCGATTGTTGGACATCGGATGGCGAGTCGGGTGCGGTGGGGTCGCGGCCTGGCGCCGTCGCGAAGTCTATCCGGGCCCCTCTGAACCTGTATAGGGGGCGTCAGCTGCAGCCGCCGGGACTACCGATCTTCCACTTCGGCGTACCGGATCGAACCTCCCTCCGAGTTCCGGCCCCGCATCATTCCGTATGCGCGTCCCGTCCCCACTTCCACAGCGACAGCAAGCGACGGTTCTCCACCAGCGCAGCGATCATCAATGCGCTACCTGCCAGGGCAAGCATGAGTGGTAACGCCGACGTCGATGGCGAGAAGGCGTTCGCCTGCGCCCACAGCACCAGGGTCGCCCCGAGGCTGGCAGCTACGGGGGCGCGTACTCGCTGATGCCTTGCCGTCCCCCGGCACGTGCAGGCCACCACACCGCCACACGTGGCGGCAAGTACGAGCAGCTCCATCATCGTGACTACAGCTTCACGGTCACGCCCACCTGGAAGCCACGCCCGGGCAGCGGCGCGATGTACTTCAGCGGTGAGTTGTGCGGCCGGGCGTCCTCATCGAGCAGATTGGATCCGCTGAGGAAGACCTCTACGCCCTGCACCACCGCATTGCGCATGGCGAACGCGTAACTGACCTGGGCGTCCAGCAGGTTGAAGGCATCCAACGGTATCTCCTGGCTTACGTTCTTGCCCCGGTACTTCTGCTTGTCGTAGTAGGTACTCGACACCCTCGCCTTCCAGCCACCGCGCTCCCAGGCAACGTTGGCACCGAAGCGGTTGGTCGGCATGTTGGGCAGGTACTCGCCGTCGTTGTGTGCGCGCAGGGAATCCGGGTTGTCGGCCTTGTTCTTCACCAGATCGGAGAACGCCGAGAGCGCGAGCTTGCCGTAGCTGCCCAGATCGAGTGACTGCGATACATCGACTTCGAAGCCCTTGACGGTGGTGTCCGTCTGCTTCCAGTACTTCAGCGGCAGGCGGTTGGCGGTCTGCAGGCCGGAATAGCCCTGGTACAGGAAGTTTTCGATCTTCATGCGGTAGGCAGTGGCGGTGATGTCAAAGCCGCCATTGTTGAACAGCAGGGTGAATTCGGCATTTCGGGCGCGCTCTGGCTTGAGGTCCTGGTCGCCTTCCTCCTGGGTCATCACCGAGTAGTGCCGGTTGCTGGCGTACAGCTCGTTGACGTCGGGCGCGCGCGCCGAGGACGAGTAGCGGGCCTTGGCGCCAAACAGGCGGCCCAGCTGCACGTAGCCACCCGCGTTGTAGCTGTTGAGCGTGAACGCACGGTCTTCCAGCGGGGCGTTCGGCGAGTTCCTGGAGGTGGTGAAGGCACCTTGTTGGACCGTGTGCTCGACGCGCTCGTGGCGGAAGCCGGCGTCAAATGATGCCCAACTGAAGTCCAGGGTTTCCTTGATGAAGGCTGCCAGGCCCTCGGTGTCCACGTCTGGAAGGTAGCGCTGCGATCCACTGCCGCGGATGTTCCGGTCGCGGTGGCTGGCACCGAACAGACCGCTCAGGGGGCCCACCGGCTGGTGGGCCAGCAGCAGTTCTGCCTGGAAGGTCTCGAAGTCGTACGCATTGGCTTTCGAACTGCCCAGGTACTCTCCGGAGGTGTTGCTCAGCTGCGAGAGCTTGAGCTCCGCACTTTCAAGGAACGGGACCGGGTCGCGCAGGATGCCTTCCAGCGTGTAGCGGTCCTGCGTGAGCTTTACGCCGACCGGTCGGCTCTGGCTGAGGTCGGTGCCGAAGGACAGGTTGTCCATCGAGAAGCCGGGCACGCCGTACTCGCTGTCTTTCGAGTCCATGCTGGCCGCCACGTAGCCACGGTCGAAGAAGTAGGTCGAGCCCACGGCCAGGTGCGTGTTGCGGGAGTAGCTGTTGCCCAGCGTGCCGCGATAGTTGGGGGTGACGTCGCGGTTGATCCGGTTCTGCACGTAGGAAGGCGTGCCTTCCTGGTACAGCGGGTTGGCCGGATTGACGTAGGTCCTGCCCATCCACACCGAGGTGGGCCGGTTGGTGTAGTACGAGAACTCGCCGTCGGCCCAATCCGGGTTTTCGGTCATGAACTGGTCGATGTACGGTTGCGAGGCCTTGTTGTAGACCTGTTGTACCCGTGCTTCCTTCTGGCAGGCATCGGCCAGCGCGCTGTTGACGCCGCCGGCGGCCGGGAACAACTGGCTGTTGCAGACATCGGCCTTGCTGTCGCCCGGGATGTCGTAATGCGAGATGCGCTGGACGGACATCTGCACGTTGGTGGACACGTTGCGCTGGTTGTTGAAGTTCATGCGGAAGCCCTGCGCATCGACATCGTTGAACCCCTGCCGCAGCACCAGCTCCATTTCCTGGTCCTTGCTTTCCATCTCGCGGGAAACCAGGCCCGAATCGATGTCGACGCTGCCGCCAAGCGCGTTGCCGCCGTAGCGCACCGTGTCGGAGGACTTGTTGACGGTCACGCGCCTGACGAAGAGCGGGTCGAAGGGCACGTTGATGTCGCCGCTCAAGGCATTCATGCCGAGAATGGACTGGCCGTCCTCCAGCACCTGCACACGGTTGCCGCCCAGGCTGCGGATCACCGGCGCGCCGGCATTCGGCCCGAAGGCGCTGCTCTGCACGCCCGACACATGCTCGAGCATGTTGCCAAGCGTACGGTTCTGGGCCTGGATGTTTTCCACCACGACCACGGTATCGACCCGCGACGGGCGGTCGGCTTCGACGGTGACCTCTGGAAGCGTGGTTTCGTCCGCAGCGTAGGCGCTATGGATGGTGAGTAGAACGGCAACTGCTAGAACGTGGCGACGCATACATCCCCCTCAAATGAGGCGCGATGTTATAACGTTACATTAAAGCTGGCAACGGGCTGGGCGGCATGCGGAGGAAAACAAAAAGGGCGGCCCCTCAGGGTCGCCCTTCTTTCAGAAGCGTAACGACCAACGGTCGTTACCTACCGGCAATCGATCTTGGTCGATTGCTATTCCACCGTCACGCTCTTGGCCAGGTTGCGCGGCTTGTCCACGTCGGTGCCGCGCGCCAGCGCGGTGTGGTACGCCAGCAGCTGCACCGGGATGGTGTGCACCACCGGGCTGAGCACGCCGGCGTGGCGCGGGGTGCGGATGACGTGCACGCCCTCGGATTCGACGAAGTTGCTGTCCTGGTCGGCGAACACGAACAGCTCGCCGCCGCGGGCGCGCACTTCCTGCATGTTGGATTTGACCTTCTCCAGCAGGCTGTCGTTGGGCGCGATCACCACCACCGGCATGTCTTCATCCACC
>NZ_JASCOP010000044.1:0-30484 GCF_029959395.1 Stenotrophomonas sp. PS02300 | reverse complement strand
GGGGCCGCGGCGGCCAAAGCCAGCCGGGAACCCGGCCGCACCGGAAAGGGCCTGCTGCGCCCATACGGGCGCAGCGCTACACGCGCAGCGCGTCGATCACCACGCGCAGCGCGCTGGAGGACTGCCGGCGGCTGGGGTAGTAGGCGTAGAAGCCATCGAACACATCGCACCAGTCATTCATCACCCGCATCAGGCGTCCGGCGGCGATGTCCTCCAGCACCATGTCTTCCAGCAGGTAGGCCAGCCCGGCGCCGGCCAGTGCGGCGCGGTGCATGGCGATGCTGCTGTTGAAGGTCCATTGGCCCTGCACGCGCACGTTGACGTTCTGTTCGTCCTTGCGCAGGTCCCACACCATCAATCCGCCATGGGTAGGCAGGCGCAACCCGATGCAGTCGTGTGCGGCCAGGTCGGCCGGCCGCTGCGGTGCGGAATGGGTCCTGAAGTACGCCGGGCTGCCGACGATCGCCATCCGCTGCGGGCCGGTGACCGGTACCGCGATCATGTCCTGTGCGACCCGTTCGCCCAGCCGAATGCCGATGTCGTAGCGCTGTTCGACGATATCGGCCAGCCCGTAGTCGATGGTCAGTTCCACCTTCAGGTCCGGGTAGCGCGGCAGTACGTCGGCCAGGCGCGGCCAGACCACTGTATTGGCCACGTGTTCGGAGGCGGTGATGCGGATGGTGCCGGCCGGGTGGTCGCGGTATTCCGCCACCGCCGCGATTTCCGCTTCGATTTCTTCCAGGCGCGGTGCCACGCTCACGTACAGGCGCTCGCCGGCCTCGGTCATCGACACATTGCGGGTGGTGCGGGTCAGCAGCCGTACGCCAAGCCGTTCCTCCAGCGCCCGTACGGTATGGCTCAGCGCGGACTGCGAGACACCGAGCTGCGCGGCAGCACGGGTAAAGCTGCGCTCGCGCGCCACGGTCACGAAGACCTGCAGATCATTGAAGTTTTCGCGGGCCATGGGGCACGGGGAAGCGCATGGCAGTCATGCGGGACCATCATGGCCGCGTGCATGGTCGATTGGTAGGGTGAGGTCCCGGACCCCAGGAGCGCCCCATGAATCCGTCCCTTCCCGCCGACACTGCCTCCATCCGCATCACCCGCGCCGGAACCACCGCCTCCTCCGCCGGATCACCGGACTATTTCACCGGCACCGTGCGCATCGATGCGCCGTTCAGCACCGACGCTCCGGCCCGGCTTGGCGGCGCTACGGTCACCTTCGAACCCGGGGCACGCACCGCCTGGCATACCCATCCACTCGGCCAGACCCTGATCGTCACCGTGGGGGTGGGCAGCGTGCAGGAGTGGGGCAAACCCGCGCAGGAGATCCGCCCCGGCGACATCATCTGGATCCCACCGGGCGTCAAACATTGGCACGGCGCCACGCCGAACGTAGCCATGACCCACATTGCGATTGCCGAAGCCGTGGACGGTTCGCCGGCGACCTGGCTGGAGCAGGTCAGCGATGACCACTACCTGGGCGCCACGGGCTAAAATCGCGGTTCTTCCGTGACAACCGCGAGCCCCGCCATGAATGACACCCGCTTCTATCCCATCGGTACCCCTGGCCAGCCCTGGGGCGCTGCAGAGAAGGCGGAGTGGCGGGCGCGGCAGTTGCCGGTGCGGCGCTATGCCGACGACGTGCTGCCGGCGCTGGACCGGCTGCGCGCCGAGTTCGATGTGGTCCAGTACGGCACCCTGGATTACGCACCGGACCGCTACCCGCTGTTTGCCGTGCGCAGCCGTGACTGGAACCCGGCGCTGCCGTCGGTGCTGGTCACCGGTGGCGTGCACGGCTACGAAACCAGCGGCGTGGAAGGCGCGCTGCAGTTCCTGGCCACGCGTGCGGCCGACTACGCCGGGCGCGCCAACGTGCTGGTGGCGCCGTGCGTGAGCCCGTGGGGTTATGAGCGCTTCCAGCGCTGGAATGCCGATGCGACCGACCCGAACCGCACGTTCGTGGCCGACAGCCCGGCGCAGGAATCGGCGGCGCTGATGGCGCTGGTGGCACCCCTGCGTGATGGCATGGTGCTGCACATCGACCTGCACGAAACCACCGACAGCGACGAAAGCGAGTTCCGCCCGGCACTGGCCGCGCGCGATGGCAAGCCGTTCGCCCCGGGCCTGATTCCCGATGGCTTCTACCTGGTGGACGACACCGAAAACCCGCAGCCGGCGTTCCAGCAGGCGGTCAACGCGGCGGTGGAGCAGGTGACCCACATCGCCCCGGCCGACGACAGGAACGAAATCATCGGCTCGCCGGTGGTGGCGCCGGGGGTGATCGAGTATCCGCTGAAGAAGCTGGGGCTGTGCGCCAGCATCACCGGCGCGCGCTTCACCACCACCACCGAGGTGTATCCGGACAGCCCGCGTGCGACCCCGCAGCAGTGCAACGATGCGCAGGTGGCGGCGGTGTGCGCGGCGATCGATTACGCGCTGGCGAACTGACCGTCGCCGCGCGGCCGGTCAGCGGAACAGCTGGTTCAATGCCGCGCCGCTGGCCGCATCGGCGAAGCCGTCGAAGCGGCCTTCGTCGTGGATCTGTCGGGCGGCGCGCATCAGCCCGCCCCACGCGGTGCGTGCCATCGCACCGTCCACGCTGACCCGGCGCACGCCCATGGCGGCGATGTCCTGCAGGGTGAACGGAAGTGCACTGCCGACCAGCAGGTTCACCGGCCTGGGGGCGACCGCAGCCACCACCGCCTCGATCTGCTCGCGGGTAGTGATGCCGGGGGCGTACAGGCAATCGGCCCCCGCGCTGGCGTAGGCGCGCAGGCGGGTAATGGTGTCGTCGAGGTCCGGACGGCCGACGAAGAAGTTCTCGGCGCGGCCGATCAGCATCACGTCCGCCCCCGAGCGGTCGATGGCGGTGCGCGCGGCGCGCAGGCGGGTTACCGCGTCGTCGATGGATCGCAGCGGTTGGTCCGGATCGGCGCTGGCGTCTTCGATGGAGATGCCGGCCACGCCGGTGGCGATCGCGCGGGTAACGGCCGCGTCGATGCTGGCGGCATCGGTGCCGAAACCATCGCCGAAGTCGGCATTGACCGGCAGTGGCGTGGCCGCGGCCAGGTCGTGCAGGTGGGCGAGGGTGTTGTCGAGGGAGAGCTGGCCGTCAGCGCGGCCAAGGCTCCAGGCGACGCCGGAGCTTGTGCTGGCCAGCGCCTTGAAGCCGAGGCTGTGCAGGTAGCGGGCGCTGCCGATGTCCCAAGGGTTGGGCAGGACGAAGCAGCCTTCGGTGTGCAGGGCGCGGAAGGTGGCGCGGCGGGATTCCGGAGTGAACGAGGGATCCGACATAGGCAGCCGTGTTGGTGGGCGTGGTTGGATGGTAGGGCTTTCCAGGAGGCCATGGGCTGCGTGCATGGCACCAGCCACGCAGGGCGTGGCTCTACGGTCGTGTTGGCGTCAAGCCTTTACCCAGCGTGCGGTGATGCCGACCAGCAGCAGGGCTGCGGCCACCAGGCAGAAAGCCGTTACCAGGCTGCTCGCTTGGGCGACGAAGCCGATCAGCGCCGGGCCGGCGAGTACGCCGGCGTAGCCCAGCGTGGTGATGGCCGGGATGGCCAGGCTTTCCGGCATGGTCTTCTGGTTGCCGGCCATGGAGAACAGCGCCGGCACGATGTTGGCGCAGCCCAGGCCGATCAATGCGTAGCCCAGCAGGGCAGGCAGCAGTGCGCCGGCGAAGGTGGCGATGCCGAAGCCGGCCGCGCCCACGAGGCTGCCGAGCAGGATCGCGCGCAGGCGGCCGAGTCTGGCGACCACGCCGTCGCCGACCAGGCGGGTGACCGTCATGGCGATGGCAAAGGTCATGAAGCCCAGGCCAGCGCGATCCGGTGGCACCTGCTGCACTTCATGCAGGAACACCGCGCTCCAGTCGAGCATGGCGCCTTCGGCAAGGAAGGCGACGAAACAGAGCACGCCGATCGCCAGCACCACGCCATGCGGGATCGCGAACACCGGGGCGCCGCTCGGCGCGCGGTCGCGCCGCCAGTACGGTACCGACAGCGCCAGCACCACCACCATCGCCACCGAAGCCAGCACGCACACCCATAGCGGCGGCAGCCGCAGCGCCAGCAGCGCGGTCATCGCAGCGGCACCCACCGCACCGCCGATGCTGTAGAAGGCGTGGAAGCCGGACATCATCGGCCGGCCGCTGTCGCGCTCCACCATTACCGCCTGGATGTTCATGGTGCAGTCGCAGGCGCCCACACCGGCGCCGAACGCGAACAGGGCCAGGCCCAGTGTCCACGGCGAGGGTGCAATGGCCAGCAGCGGCAGGCTGGCCATTACCATCAGCAGGGTGGCGATCATCACCGCGCGGCAGCCATGGCGCGCGGCCAGGATGCCGGCCAACGGCATCGCCAGCAGCGAACCGGCGCCCAGGCACAGCAGCACCAGGCCGAGCGAGCCTTCATCCAGTCCGGTGCGGTTCTTGGCGAACGGCACCAAGGGGGCCCAGGCGGCGGTAGCGAAGCCGGGCAGGAAAAACGCCGCGCGCGTGGCGTGCTGTTCGGCGCGCGCGCCGCGTGCGGAGAGAGCGGTAACGGTCATCAGGGAAACCTCAGTACGGCGCAGCGCGCTGGATGTCGACGCCGCGGCGCTGGAAGGCCTGCACCTGCGCGTCGGGGGCGTCGTGTTCGATCACCAGCAGGTCGATCTGCTCGATTGCGCCCACGCGATAGGCCGCCTGGGTGCCGAGCTTGTCGTTGGTGGCCACGGCGATGCAGCGGCTGCTGGCCGCCAGCAGCGCACGCTTCAGCGGTGCTTCTTCGCCATCAATGGCCCACAGGCCCGCCTCGGCATCGACCGCGCAGGTGCCGATGAAACAGACGTCCGCGCGCAGCCCGGCCACCGTTTCCAGCGCCTGCGCACCGATGCAGGCACCGGCACGTGGATCCAGCCGCCCGCCGACCAGGGTCACCTCGATCCCGCCGCGGGCCAGCAGCGCCAAGGCGATGTCGGGCGCATTGGTGATCACCTGCAGGCCCTGCTGTTGCGGCAGGCAGGCGGCGATGGCGCTGTTGGTGGAACCGGCATCCAGCAGGATCGAATCACCGGGGCGGACACACGCGGCCGCGGCGATGGCCAGCGCGTGCTTCTGCGCCGGCTGCTGCGCGTGGCGTGCGGGGAGGGGAGGAAAGTCCACTGCGGCCGGCAGCGCACCGCCATGCACTTTCCGGCAGAGCCCCTGGCTGGCCAGCTCGCGAAGGTCGCGCCGGATCGAGTCTTCCGACACCTCCATCTGCAGCGCAAGCTGGGCCGAAAACACGCGGCCCTGTTCGCGCAGCAGGCGCAGGATGGTCTGTTGGCGTTCGCCGGGAAGTGCGTCGGGAGTCGTCATCCGCGAACTGTACCCGATTAGGTGCGCGAAGGTGCATTAACGTGCGTGAAGATGCGTGAATGTGCGTGTTCTGGTTCAGTCCAGCCGCTGCAGCTCCGGCGTGACCAGGGCCGCCATCCAGTCCATGAACGCCGCCACCCGGCGCGGCAGGTGCCGTCGCTGCGCGTACAGCAGGGTGACCGGCATCGGCTCGGCCACGCATTCCGGCAGCACTTCCACCAGCGTCCCGCCCGCCAGCGCCACGCGCGCCCCCAGCCGTGGCACCTGGATGATGCCCAGCCCGGCCAGCGCCGCCGCACTGTAGGCCTCGCCACTGTTGACCGTGATGGCGCCGCGCATCGGCACGCTGCGATAGTCCTGGCCATCGTGGTATTCGAAGCCCGGCGAGCGCTGGCCCAAGGTGCCCACGTAATGCACCAGCGCATGGCCCGACAGGTCGTCCAGCGAGCGCGGCACCCCATATGCCGCCAGGTAGGCCGGGCTGGCGCAGTTGACGATGTGCATCACCCCGAGCGGGCGCGCGACCAGCGTGTTGTCGTCCAACGGGCCGACCCGGACCACGCAGTCGAACCCTTCGCGCACCAGGTCGACGCGGCGGTCGGTGCCGCTCAGCTCGATCTCCAGCCCGGGGTGCTTCTCAAGAAAGCCCGGCAGGTGCGGAATCACCAGCTGCCGGGCCAGCCCGCTGGACATGTCCACCCGCAGCCGGCCCTTGAGCTGGGTGTCACGGCGGAACATGCCCTGCAGGTCTTCCATGTCATCCAGCAGGTCGCGGGCACGCTGCTGGAACTGCGCGCCATCGGCCGTCAGCCGCACCCGGCGGGTGGTGCGGTGCAGCAGCTGCACGCCCACTTCCGCCTCCAGCCGCTGCACGGCCAGCGACACGCTGGCCTTGGGCAGGCCCAGCTGCTCGGCGGCGGCGGTGAACGAGCCCAGTTCGGCAACGCGCAGGAAGCTGCGCAGGTGGTCGAGGCGGTCCATGGATTGTTCGCTCTGGGTGGACAGTCAAATCAGGATTGCGCGGTTTATGTGATTGCGCAATGCCAATAGTCTGGCGTCACACCTCATCCAGGAGCACCCCATGTCCCTCTCCACTTCCCGCGTCGTGCTGATCACCGGCGGCAGCCGTGGCCTTGGCCGCAACGCCGCCCTGGCCTTGGCTGCCGACGGCGCCGACATCCTGCTGACCTACCGCAGCCGGGCCGATGCGGCCGACGCCGTGGTCGCGCAGATCCAGGCGCTGGGCCGGCGCGCCGCCGCGCTGCCACTGGACATGGCCGACAGCGCCGGCTTTGCCGGCTTCGCTACGGCCGTGCAGGCGCAACTTCAGGCCTGGGGCGCGACTGGCCTGCAGGGGCTGTTCAACAACGCCGGCGAAGGGCTGTACGCCGGTTTCGCCGACACCACCCCGGCCCAGTTCGACGAACTGGTTGCCGTGCACCTGAAGGGCCCGTACTTCCTTACCCAGGCACTGCTGCCGCTGATTGCCGATGGCGGCCGCATCCTCAACGTGTCCAGTGGCCTGGCCCGCTTCTCGCTGCCGGGCAGTTCGGCCTACGCGATGATGAAGGGTGGCATCGAGGTGTTCAGCCGCTACCTGGCCAAGGAACTGGGCGCGCGCGGGATCAGTGCCAACACGCTGGCACCGGGCGCGATCGAAACCGACTTCGGCGGCGGGCATGTGCGCGACAACGCCGACATCAACGCGATGGTGGCCGGCAACACCGCGCTGGGTCGCGCCGGCCAGCCGGACGATATCGGGCCGGTCGTCGCCGCGCTGCTGTCGCCGCGTACGGGCTGGATCAACGCGCAGCGGGTAGAGGCGTCGGGCGGCATGTTCGTCTGAGTGCGAAAGCGTCGCATTCGCGCCAAGCCGGTATGATGGGCGGCCTTGTCGCCCCAGCAGAGATTGTCTTGCGCGCTTCCGTACCGATGCACCCGATGGGCCGTGTGTTTGCCGTTGTCGCCTTGTTCGAGGCGTTTACCTGGGCCGGGCTGCTGGTCGGCATGTACCTGAAGTACCACGCCGCCGAGCCGACCACCGCCGGCGTGGCGCTGTTCGGGCCGGTGCATGGCGTGGCCTTCATGGTCTACGTGGTGGTCACCGTGCTGGCGGCGGTGAAGCTGCGCTGGCCGTGGTGGGCCGCCGGCCTGGCGTTGCTGGCGGCGATCCCGCCGCTGGTGACGCTGCCGCTGGAGTGGTGGTTCAAGCGGCGCGGGTTGCTGGCGGCGCGCTGACGCCCCCGTTACCGGGCGAGCAGGTCGCGGATCACGTCGGGCGACTGGAAACCCGGCAACCGCGCGATTTCGCGGCCATCGCGCACCAGGCTCAGGGTCGGGGTCTGGCGCAGGCCCAGTTCGCGGAACAGCGGCTCGCCCACGGCTTCCAGCCTGACCTTGAGCAGCACCATGCCCTCGGCCTCCGGCGCGGCGGCGACGGCGGCCAGCGACATGTCCAGCATCCGGCAGCCCGGGCAGTTGTCCTTGTGGTAGTCCACCAGGAGCGCGGGGTGGCGGGCGATGGCGGCGTGGTAGTGCGCGGCGGTGTCGGCGTGCAGGGTCAGCATGGGGCGGGAACTCCGGTGGCAGCCAGGACGGTATCCGTCCAGTGATGGATGGCCAGGGCATCGGCCTGGCCGTGTGGCATCTGTTCGATTTCCAGCACCGGATGCACCGAGCCGAAGAAGCGGGCCAGCCGGTGCGCGGCGCCGCAGTAGTACTCCAGCCCCCACTGCGTTTCGCCGGTACCGAACACCGCAACGCGGTCGGGATCGGGCAGGGCGGCGGCATCACGCAGCGCGCCCACGAACTGCTTCATCTCCGCCGGGGTGCGGCCGGCGTTGTCGGTCCAGCAGCCCAGCAACAGGCAGTCATGCGGCTGCGCGGCGATCGCCGCGGCCTGCGCGTCGTCGACCTCCAGCAGCGTCACGCGGTGGCCGTGCGCGCTGCAGCGCGCGGCGACGCTGCGCGCTACTTCGCGGGTGTTTCCGCTCAACGAGGCATAGGCGATCAACGCGTGCATGGGCAGGCTTCCTACAGATCGTCGAAGCCGTTGTCCGAATTGGTCTTCTTGTAGCTGGCGTTGCGCATCTCGAAGAAGTCGGTCTTGGTTTCGGTGAAGTTGTCGGCGTACGCCTTGATCCAGGGCATCACGTTGGCGTTCGACTCGCTGTACAGCTTCTCGATGCCGAGCATGCCGGCCATCTTGTTGGCGCGGTACTTCACGTAGCGGATCATCTCGTCCACGTCGATGCCGTCGATACCGTCCAGCACCTCGCCGGTCCACCGGGTTTCCAGCGCGATGGCATGCTCGAACGCGTCGTGTACGTAGGCGGTGAGCGGGTCGCCCTGCAGCTGTGCGTTCTCGCCGATGATGGCGCGGATCAGTTCGCTGATGAACTTGGTATGGGCCAGCTCGTCGCGGTTGATGAAGCTGATGATCTTGCCAGTGCCGGTCATCCGGTTCTGGCGCACCAGGTTGTAGAAGAACGCAAAGCCGGAGTAGAAGTTGATGCCTTCCAGGATTGAGGACTGGATCAGCGAACGGATCAGCGTCTCGGCGGTCTTCTCGCGCATGAAGTCGTCGTAGGACTGCATGATCGGTGCATTGCGGGCCAGGATGGTCGGATGGGTGCGGGCCAGTTCGAACACGCGGTTCTGGTCGGCCAGCCCGGCGATGGAGGCCAGCACGTAGCTGTAGCTTTCGTTGTGGATCACTTCCTGCTGGCCGATGATCGCGGCGTTGGCATGCGCGGCCGGGTCGGTGATGTACTCGGCCACGTTGTAGATGAAGCGGGTCTGCGGCGAATCCAGCGTGGCCAGCAGCCCGATGATCGAGTCATAGGCGTTCTTCTCGCGCGCCGACAGCTCGCCGTACTGGCGCGCGTCGCCCTTCATGTCCACTTCGTCGGGAATCCAGAAGTTGGTCGACAGCTCCTTGTACGCCCGGTAGAAGGACGGGTAGGGAATGTCGTTCCAGTTCAGGATGCCGCTGGTGCGGCCATTGATGATGCCGGTGGACCGGTTCGGATACCGGGGCTCAAGAATCTTGATGCGCTCTAACGGGGTGCCCATGACATGTCCGGAGTTGAGCCCCCTGAGTCAGGGGGCGGCCGCGAAGCGGCGGGGGTTTGGGTGCTGGTGAGACGGGACCCATGGTTTGCGTAGCGAACCATGGGAGCGCAGCGCGAATGCGGTGTGCTAACTCCCACACCATTCGCATTCCTCAATATCGATGTCGTTGGACCGCACGTAATACGTGGTCTTCAACCCTTCCTTCCAGGCGGTCATGTGCAGGTCGAGCAGCGTGCTCGCCCGGATGGTGCTCGGCACATACAGGTTGAAGCTGATCGACTGGTCCACATGCCGCTGGCGGCGCGCGTTCTGGCGGATGCTGGCGAACTGGTCCAGCCGGTACGCGCCTTTTTCGTAATACGGGTAGGTCTCCAGCGACAGCCCCGGCGCGGCCACCGGGCGCCGGAAGTCCTTCTTCTCTTCGTAATAGAACGCGCCGTACACCGGGTCGATGGAGGCGCTGGAGCCGGCAATCTGCGCGGTGCTCATGTTCGGCGCCACCGCCAGCAGCCAGCCGTTGCGCAGCCCGTGCACGCCCACCTGCGCGGCCAATTCCTGCCAGGCCGGGCTGTCGTAGCCGCGCGCGCGGAAGTACTCACCGGTCTGCCAGTCGCTGCCCACGAAGGCGCTGTAGCGGCCCTTTTCCTGGGCCAGCTGCAGGCTGGCCTGGATGGACAGGTAGTTGATGCGCTCGTACAGGGTGTCGGCGTAGTCCTCGGCCTGCACGCTGTCCCACTGGATGTGCTGCTGGGCCAGCAGGTGGTGCCAGCCGAACGTGCCCAGGCCGATGGCCCGGTACTTGCGGTTGGTGATGGTGGCCTGCGGTACCGGCAGCTGGTTGAGGTCGATCACGTTGTCCAGCATGCGCACCTGGATCGGCACCAGCCGTTCCAGCACGTCGGTGGAGAGCAGGTCCGGCGCGGCGGTGACCGCGCGGCCCAGGTTGATCGACGACAGGTTGCACACCACGAAATCGCCGGCCTGGCGGGTGGTCACGATCTGGTCGCCGCTGATCATCTCCTGGATCATGCGGGTGGGGCTCATGTTCTGCAGGATCTCGGTGCACAGGTTGCTCGAATACACCGTGCCGGCATGTTTGTTCGGGTTCTTCCGGTTGACCTCGTCGCGGTAGAACATGAAGGGGTTGCCGGTTTCCAGCTGGCTGACCATGATCCGCTTGAACAGATCAATGGCCTTCAGCGTGCGCCGGCTGATCCGCTCGTCGGCCACCACCTCGGCATAGCGCTCGCGGAAGCTGCCGTGGCCGCGCTGCTCGTCGTGGACGTCCTGCAGGTACCAGCCCTTGATGCGGTGCACTTCGTGCGGGTCGAACAGGTACCAGTCGCCGCGCCGTTCCACCGCTTCCATGAACAGGTCCGGCAGGCACACCGAGGTGAACACATCGTGCGCGCGCAGGCGCTGGTCGCCGTTGTTCAGGCGCAGGTCCAGGAAATTCTCGATGTCGCGGTGCCATACATCCAGGTACACCGCGATGGCGCCCTTGCGCTGGCCAAGCTGGTCCACGCTGACCGCGGTGTTGTTGAGCTGCTTGATCCACGGGACCACGCCACCGGACGAGTTGGCCACCCCGCGGATCGGCGCGCCGGCCGAGCGCACGTAGCCGAGGTAGGCGCCGACCCCGCCGCCATGCTTGGAGACGCGGGCCACGTCGGTGTTGGAGTCGTAGATGCCCTGCAGGCTGTCGTCCACCGTGTCGATGAAGCACGATGACAACTGGCCACCGACCTTGCCGGCGTTGGCCAGGGTCGGCGTGGCCACCGTCATGTAGAGGTTGGAGAGCGCCCAGTAGGCCTCGCGCACCAGCCGCATGCGTCGTTGCCGTGAGCGTTCGCCGTGCAGGTGTTCGTGCTGCATCAGGTACAGCGCGATGGTCAGCCAACGCTCCTGCGGCAGTTCGAACACGCCCCGTGAGTGGTCGGTGGCCAGGTAGCGGGTGGCCAGCAGGTACAAGCCGTTGTAGGCGAACAGCCGGTCGCGGTCCGGGTCGATCATCTGCCCGGCTTCTTCCAGTTCGTCCTTGGAATAGGCCTTGAGGATGTCGATCGAATACACGTTGCGGTCGGCCAGGCTCTCCTGCAGGCCCACGTAGGAGCCGTAGCGCAGCGCGGCATCGTAGAAGCGGTTGCGACTGGCGCGCTTGTACAGGCGGCGCAGGTACAGGCGGGCGGCGAAGTGCTCCCAGTCCGGCGCCACCAGGTCGATGCGCGATTCGGCTTCCCGGATCAGCAGGTCGACAAGGTCATCGGCGCTGAGCTGGGTGCGGCGGTTGATCAGCGCCAGCACCGCGCGCAGGTAGTCGGCCAGGTCCAGGCCGGGGAACTCGGCGTGCACGCTGCGCAGCGCGCGTTCCAGCCGGGCCGGATCGAAGCGCATGCGGCGGTTGCCGGCTTCCTTGGTGATCCAGAGGGTGGGTTCGCCGGCATCAATGGCCGGCTCGGCCGACACGAGGGTGTCGGTGGCGGTGTCGTCGTGGGTCATGGCTGTTCCATCTTCCAGGGGCCGTTCGGGGTGTCATGTCGTGCGGCCGGGGAAGGCTGCAGGGACGAGGACAGGAACCGGGCCTGGCGGAAGCGGGGAGCCGATGAACACAACATAGTGTGGGTCTGCCTCATCGTCAACATCATATGTAGTGTTGGCGTGCGGACAGAGATGACCGGTTGTCGCACCTGCCGGTGCTATTTCCAGGGCAGCCCGCGCAGCTGCAGGGCGCGCTGGTGCATCAGTTCGGCGTGCAGGCGCACGTAGTCCTCGTCGGTGAACGCCTGGGCCATCGGCGAGCGCGCGGCCTCTGCGGCTACCCGTGCGCGTGCTTCGTCGAGATCGTCGCTGCGCAGGGCGAGGTCGGCCATCACGATCACCTTGCCCGGTTGCACTTCCACGTAGCCACCGGTCACGTACACGTGCAGCGGCGGTTCGGCCTTGAGCGGATACACCGACACCATGCCTTCGCGCAGGGTACCCAGCAGCGGTGCGTGCCGGGCCATCACCCCGAAGCGGCCATTGCTGCCGGGCATGCTCACCTCGCGCACGTCTCCGTTCCACAGTTCACCGGCCAGGCTGATGATCTGCAGCGAGAAGCCCTGTGCGTCGGCAAGCAGCGCGGGCAGGGGAGGTGACGCCATGGGGGAGTGTCCGTGGAACGTTGACAGCAGCTTAGTCGGGTCGGCGGAAGACGGCGTTGATCCGCATCATGAACACCGGAACCATTGATCGCGCAAACCTAAATGCGAGCTGTTATCATTTGAAACGATAGCCACGCCGGTCCTTGAATCGACGAAGCCGAATCAATCGAACGCCCGCCACTGCGCGGTGCGTGTCCAATCCTGATCGGTCGTGGTGATGCATGCGTTCAACTCCCGTGGTATCCGGCTTGCCGGCTCTGGTTTTCGCCGCCTGGGTCGGCACCATGGCGATGATGGCGTTCGTGGCGGTGATCGGCCCGGTGGTGCGCATGCTGGGGCTGTCCGAATGGCACGCGGGGTTGTCGGTTACCGCGGCCGGCGTGCTGTGGATGTTGTCGGCCCGGCGTTGGGGCGCACTGAGCGACCGCATCGGGCGCCGCCGTGTATTGCTGATCGCACTGGCCGCGTATGCGGTGATCTATATCGTGATGGCGGTGTTCGTGGATACCGCGTTGCAGGCGCCGCCGGCGGTGTGGCTGTCGGTGCTGGTGCTGGTGGGGACGCGCGCACTGGTGGGCCTGTTCTATGCGGCCGTGCCGCCCACCGCCGCAGCGCTGGTGGCCGATGAAGCCGCCCCCGGGCAACGGGCCGGCGCGATGGCCAAGCTGGGCAGCGCCAATGCGCTGGGCATGGTGATCGGGCCTGCCGCAGCGGGCTGGGTCGCGTTCCACAATCTCGCGCTCACGCTGTACGTGGCCGCGCTGCTGCCGGTGCTCGCGCTGCTGGTCATCGCCTGGCGGTTGCCGTCGGCGCCGCCGCCGGTCGCGCCCGCCAACGGCCCGCGTGCCGCGCTGGCGTGGTACGACCCGCGCCTGCGCCTGCCGGTGATGGCGGTGTTCGCGGCGATGATCTCGGTGACCATTGCACAGGTCACGGTGGGGTTCTTCGCCATCGACCGCCTGCAACTGGCGCCGGCCGCCGGCGCGCGCATGGCCGGCCTGGCGCTCACCGCGGTCGGGGTGGGGCTGATCCTGGCCCAGGTGTTGGTGATGACCTTCAAGACCATGCCGCCACGCCGCTGGATCGCGCTGGGTGCGTTGATCTCCGGCATCGGCTTTGCAGCGGTGGCGGTGGTGCATGCGCCCTGGCAGCTGCTGGCCACGTATGCGTTCGCGGCGTTTGGCATGGGCTTCGTGTTCCCCTCGTTCCAGGCCTTGGCCGCCGATTCGGTGCAGGCGCACGAACAGGGCGCGGCGGCCGGTGCGGTGGCTTCGGTACAAGGCCTGGGCATGGTGATCGGCCCGATGGTGGGCACGCTGCTGTATCGCGCGGCCCCCAGTGCGCCGTACCTGCTGGTGGGGGCGGTGCTGTTGGGGCTTGCGGCGGTGGCTACCCTGCACGGGAGGCGCCCGGCATGAACGATGCACTGCGCACGGTCAGCGACAGCGTCGCACTGGCGGGCGATCCCGGCGCCGGCGAAGCAGCGGAACAGTTCCTGCTGCGCCTGCCCGGGCGCACGCTGGATGCGCGTGGCTGCCACGCTGCGCTCCCGGCCGGCGGCACCGCGACGCTGGATGCCCGCGTGCAGGCCTTCTTCGCGCGCGAATCACGCGCGCCGGCGCTGCTGGTGGGCGTGCTGCCGTTCGATCCCGAAGGTGACGATGCGCTGTACCAGCCCGCGTCACTGGCACAGGGTGCGCTGGAAGCCGTGACGCCGGCGCTTCCATTCAACGGCGACATCCATGCAGAGCCGAGCGCTGCACGGTATGCGGACGCGGTGCGGCAGGCACTGGCAGGCCTGCGCGATGGCGATGGCGCGCTGAAGACAGTGGTGCTGGCCCGCACGCTGCATGTGCACAGCCGTGCGGCGATCGATCCGCGCGCATTGGTGGCACGGCTGGGCCAGGACCCGGAGGCGGTCACCTACCTGTGCCCGCTGCCGGTGGCCGCCAGCGATGCGCCGGCATGGCTGGTCGGTGCCAGCCCGGAGCTGCTGCTGTCGCGTCGCGGCCCGCAGGTGTTCTCGCACCCGTTGGCCGGCTCGGCCCGGCGTTGCGCAGACCCGGATGAGGACGCCAAGGCGGCCCGGGAGCTGCTGGGCTCGGCCAAAGACCATGACGAACACCGCTATGTGGTCGAGGCCATCGTGGCGGCGCTGCGGCCGTATTGCGACCGGATCGATGCGGCGCCGCAGCCGACCCTGCATGCCACCACCACGTTGTGGCACCTCGGCACCCGCATCGAAGCGCGCCTGCGCGATCCGTCCACCACGGTGGCCACGCTGCTGGCTGCGCTGCATCCCACGCCGGCCGTGTGCGGTACACCCACCGCACTGGCGCTGGACACCATCCGCCGGCTTGAGCCGGTGCAGCGCGGCTTCTACGCGGGCGCGGTGGGCTGGATGGATGCGCATGGCGATGGCGACTGGTACGTGGCGATCCGCTGCGCGCGCGTGCAGGGCCACCAGGCCCGCATCCATGCCGGCGCCGGCATCGTCAAGGGGTCGGACCCGGCATCGGAAGTGGCCGAGACCGGCGTGAAATTCGGGGCACTGTTGGCCGCGCTTGGCGCGGACGCCGCCCCACGGATGGAAGGATGGACGCTCTGATGAACCACGTCGTTGCCCCCGCGCGGGTGCCGCTGCGCCAGGTCTGGCCCCCGGCACTGGTCGCGCGCTACCGCGCCGCTGGCTACTGGCGTGGCGAAACATTCCCCGGTTTCCTGCGCGAGCGGGCCGTACAGTTCGCCGACGACGTGGCCGTGGTCGGCGGCGAGACCCGCCTGACCTATGCACAGTTGTGGCAGGAGGCCGGGCGCATCGGTGCTGGCCTGCTGGCCGCCGGGCTGGCGCCGGGTGACCGGGTGGTGGTGCAGCTGGGCAACACGGTCGACTTCGTCAGCGTGGTCTGCGGGCTGTTCCGCGCCGGGCTGATCCCGGTGTATGCACTGCCGGCCCATCGCCTGACCGAGATATCGCACGTGGTGCGCACGGCCGAAGCCAGCGCGTACATTGCCGCGTCGTCATATGAAGCTTTCGACTACCGGACACTGGCACGTGAACTGCAGGCATTCATTCCAGGATTGCGCCACGTGTTCATCGTCGGCGACGCCGCGGAGTTCACCGCCATTGCCGGGCTGGCCGGCGACGCAGACGCGCTGCCGCCGGATCCCGACCCGCAGTCGGTCGCGTTCCTGCAGCTCTCCGGCGGCAGCACAGGCCTGTCCAAGCTGATTCCGCGCACCCACGACGATTACCTGTACTCGTTCCGCGCGAGCAATGCGATCTGCGCCATCGGGCGCGACAGCGTGTACCTGGTGGCGCTGCCGGCCGCGCATAACTTCCCGATGAGTTCGCCGGGCTTCTTCGGCGCGCTGTACGCCGGGGCGCGGGTGGTACTCAGCCCCGGCGCGGGCCCGGACACCGCGTTCCCGCTGATCGCGCGCGAGCGGGTGACCTGCGTGGGCCTGGTGCCGCCGCTGGCGCTGCTGTGGGCACAGGCCGCGGCCGGTACCGCGCATGACCTGTCCAGCCTGCAGGTGCTGCAGGTCGGCGGGGCCAAGCTGGTGCCGGAAGCCGCGCGCCGCGTCATCGACGGGCTGGGCTGCCAGCTGCAGCAGGTGTTCGGCATGGCCGAAGGCCTGGTCAACTACACCCGCCTGCACGACGCGCCGGCGTGCGTGCTGAACACCCAGGGCCGCCCGATCTCGCCCGACGATGAAGTGCTGGTGGTCGACGACCACGGCAACCCGGTCGCAGCGGGCGAGGTGGGTCACCTGCTGACGCGCGGTCCGTACACGATCCGCGGCTACCACAATGATCCTGGCGCGAATGCGCGGTCGTTCACCGAGGATGGCTTCTATCGCACCGGCGACATGGTGCAGCAGCTGCCGGGCGGTTACCTGGTGGTGCAGGGCCGCGCCGGCGACCACATCAACCGCGCAGGCGAAAAGATCTCTGCCGAGGAAATCGAAGACCACCTGCTGGCCCACGCCAGCGTCTTCGACGCCGCCGTGGTGTCCATGCCCGATCCGTACCTGGGCGAGCGCAGCTGTGCGTTCGTCATCACGCGCGGCGAGCGCCCGACCGCCGCCAGCCTGAAGGCGTGGGTGCGCAGCCGCGGCCTTGCGGCCTTCAAGGTGCCGGACCAGGTGGTGTTCGTGGACGCCTTCGGCACCACCGCAGTGGGCAAGATCAGCCGCCGCGAACTGCGTGCGCAGCTGCGCGCGCGCCATATCGAACAGACAGGAGAACCGCGCTGATGGCGCTGCCCACCATTCCCACCTACGCGCTGCCCACGGCGGCCGAACTGCCGGCGCCGCGCGGCCCATGGCAGCCAGACGCCGGGCGCATCGCGCTGCTGGTGCACGACATGCAGCGCTACTTCCTGGCCGCCTTCGGCGCCGACACCGCGCCGCTGGCTCCGGCCACGGCCAACATGGGCCGGCTGGTCGCGCAGTGCCGGGCGCAGGGCATACCGGTGTTCTACACCGCCCAGCGCGGCAACCAGGACCGGCGTGACCGCGGCCTGCAGGCGGACCTGTGGGGGCCAGGCATGCAGGCGATCCGCGAACACGAGGCGATCATCGATGCACTGGCACCTGCCGAGGGCGACCACGTGCTGGTCAAGCACCGCTACAGCGCCTTCCAGCGCAGCAACCTGGAGACGATGATGCGCGCGCGCGGCCGCGACCAGCTGCTGGTGACCGGCGTGTATGCGCACATCGGCTGCACCGCCACCGTGGCCGAGGCGTTCCAGCGCGATATCGAAGCGTTCATCGCGGCCGACGCGGTGGCCGACTTCTCGCGTGCGGACCATGACCACGCGCTGCACTGGATCGCCCGCACCTGCGGCGTGCCGATGACCACCGACCAGCTGCTGGAGCGCCTGGCATGAATGACACCCTCACCGCACCCCTGACCCTGGAACGCATGCGCGCCGACGTGGCCGGCATGCTCGGCGAAGCCCCGGAAGCGGTCGGCGATGACGACCACCTCATGGACCTGGGCCTGGATTCGATGCGGGTGCTGGGGCTGGTGCTGGCCTGGAGCAACACCGGCATCGCCCTGGAGTTCGGCCACCTGGCCGAGCACACCACGCTGGCCGGCTGGTGGCAGGTAGTGCAGCAGCTGCAGGCCCGGGCCAGCGCCGGGGCATGAGCGCGCAGGTGGCCAGCGCGACGGTCGCAGTGCAGCAGCGGTCTCCGCTGAGCGAAGCGCAGACGGGGCTGTGGTATGCGCAGCGCCTGTCGCCTGCGCCCGCGACATTCAATACCGCGCACGTCGTGTGGTTCGAGGGCGCGCTGGATCTCGCCCGCTTCCGCGCGGCCGCCGATGCGGCCGCCGCTGAAGCCGAGGCGCTGTGCCTGCGCGTGGCGGAAGACGAAGCGGGCGTGCCACGGCAGTGGCTGGACCCCAGCCACCTTCCGCGCGTGCAGGTGGTGGATCTGTCTGAGCAGGCCGACCCGCTGCACGCCGCGCGCGAGGCGATGCAGTCCGATCGCCTGCAGCCGGTTGATCCCGGCCGCGACCGGTTGGCCCAGCAACGCCTGTTCGTGCTCGGGCCGCAGCGTTTCGCGTGGTACCTGCGGGTGCATCACCTGGCCACCGATGGCTATGGCATGGCGCTGTTCAGTGCCCGGGTGTGTGCGCTGTACGCCGGCGAGACCACCGATGCCCTGCAGCCGCTGCGGCCGGTGCTGGACGAAGACGCGCAGTACCGCATCGGCGAGCGCCGCGTGGCCGATGCGGGCTACTGGCAGGCCTACATGCAGGACGCGGCACCCGCAGAGGGACCGGGTGGTGGCATGACAGCGGCAAGGGCCGATGCGCTGCGCCTGACCGAAACCATCAACGCGCCGCTGCGCGAACAGCTGCTGGCCGCTGCGCAGGCCATGGGCCAGCCGTGGCCGGACCTGCTCACCGCGTTGACTGCCGAGTACTGCCGGCGGGTGACCGCGAGCGATGCAGTGACCGTTGGTGTGCCTTACATGGCGCGGCTGGGCAGCGCCTCGGCACGGGTCCCCGCGATGGTGATGAACGTGCTGCCGCTGCGCGTAGCCGCAGCAGCAGACGAGACGGTGGCGAGCCGGGTGCGCGATACCGCACGGGCGCTGGTTCGGGGCCGCCGGCATGGCCGCTACCGGGGCGAGCAGATCCGCCGCGACCTGGGCTGGGGCGGCCAGCAGCATCGGCTGCACGGGCCTCTGGTGAACGTGCAGCCGTTCTACCGGCCGCTGCCGTGGCAGGGGGTCACGGCGCGGCTGGAGGTGCTGTGCACCGGACCGGTGGACGACATCACCTTCGGTTTCCGCGGGGATGCGCTGACGTCGCTGGCGCTGGAGATCGAGGCCAACCCGCAGCAGTACACGCCATCGGCGATCACGGCGCATGGCCGACGGCTGCTGCATTTCGTGTCGGCCGCGCTCGACGTGCAGGCACGCGGTGGCCTGCTGGCAGACGTTGCGCTGTGCACGCCTGGCGAAGCGCAGCACTGGCTGCACGCGGTCAATGCCACCCAGCATGCGGTTGCCGATGTGTCGCTGGCCGCGCTGTTGAACCGCCAGTTGGCCGATTCACCGGACGCAACCGCACTGGTGTTTGAAGGCGAGGCACTGAGCTACGCGGCGCTGGAACAGCGCAGCCGGGCGCTCGCGCTGCAGCTCCAGGCACGGGGCGTCACCCGCGAGTCGCGCGTGGTGGTGGCCCTGCCGCGTTCGTTGTCGCTGGTGATCGCGCTGGTGGCGGTGGTGCGCGCAGGGGGCGCGTACCTTCCGGTGGACCTGGACCATCCGGATGCGCGGCTGCACAGGATCCTGGCGTCGGCGCAGCCGCAGTGCGTGCTGGCCGAGGCAGGCGACGCACAGCGTTTCGCAGGCGCGCCGGTGCTGTCGCCGTCGCAGTGGGCAACCCGAAGCGATGTGGCGCTCCCCGACAGCGTGCAGCCGGGTGACGCGGCCTACGTGATCTACACCTCCGGCTCCACCGGCGAGCCCAAGGGCGTCGTGGTGGAACACCGCGCCATCGTCAACCGTCTCGAATGGATGCGCAGCCAGTACCACATCGGGCCGGAGGCACGCATCCTGCAGAAGACACCGGCCACCTTCGATGTGTCGGTGTGGGAGTTCTTCCTGCCGCTGGTCAGCGCTGCCACGCTGGTGATCGCATCGCCTGGCGTGCACCGCGACCCGCAGGCGCTGACCCGGTTGATCGTGGCCGAACGCATCACCACGCTGCATTTCGTGCCCTCCATGCTGGATGCGTGGCTGGCCGTGCCGGACCTGCGCGGCCTGCCGCTGCAGCAGGTGTTCACCAGTGGCGAGGCGCTGGACGCCGGGTTGCGCGACCGCTTCCACGCGCGCGTCGACGCGGAACTGCACAATCTCTACGGCCCCACCGAGGCGTCGGTGGATGTCAGCTATTGGCCTGCTTCCCGCGAGGATCGCTCGGACCCGGTGCCGATTGGCCACCCGGTCTGGAACACGCGGCTGTACGTGCTGGATGCACGGCTTCGGGCGCTGCCGGCGGGCGTGCCCGGCGACCTGTATCTCGGCGGGGTGCAGCTCGCGCGTGGTTACCTCGGGCGCGAGGACCTGACTGCTGAGCGCTTCTTCGACGACCCGCATGTCGCCGGGGGGCGCCTGTACCGCACCGGCGACCGGGCGCGCTGGCGTGATGACGGGGCGCTTGAATATCTGGGCCGCAGCGACCACCAGGTGAAGCTGCGTGGCCTGCGCATCGAGCTGGGGGAGATCGAATCCGTGTTGCGCGGCCTGCCCGGCGTGGCCCGTGCCGAGGTGCTGCTGCGCGACCAGGACCCGGGCATGCCGGCCCGCCTGGTGGCGTACGTGTCCGGTGACGCACTGGACGCAGGCAGCCTGCGCAGCGTGCTCGGCACCCAGTTGCCGGCGTACATGGTGCCGGCCGCTGTCGTGGTGGTGCAGGCGTGGCCGGTGACGGCCAACGGCAAGCTCGACCGTACCGCGTTGCCACTGCCGGACACCCGCGCGGCCGGCCGCAGCGCCCAGACGCCCACGGAACAGGCACTGGCGGCGCTGTTCCAGCAGGTGCTTGGCCTTGCGGCCCCGGCGGCGGCCGACGCGGACTTCTTTGCACTGGGGGGCGATTCGTTGTCGGCGGTGCACCTGCTGCTGGCGATCCAGCAGCGTTGGTAGCAGGACCCGGGGCTGGGTGCGGTGTTCGCCACGCCGACGGTGGCAGGATTGGCCGCGCGCCTGGACGCCCCGCTGCAGGACACCGACCACGGCCTGGCGCCGGTGATCAGCCTCGCGCGCGGTGAGCCGGGCCGGGTGCCGCTGTTCGTGATCCATCCGGCGGGCGGCATCGCCTGGAACTACCGCGAGCTGGGCCGTGCGCTGGACCCGGCGCGCGATGTGCATGGCCTGCAATCGCCGGTGCTCGACCCGGCACAACCGCTGCCGGTGGGGATCGACGCGCTGGCCGCCGACTACGCCGCACGTATCCTCGCGCTGCACCCACAGGGCCCGGTGCACCTGCTGGGCTGGTCGGTGGGCGGCATCATCGCCCAGGCCATTGCCGTGCAGCTGCAGGCGATGCAGCGTGAGGTCGGCGCGCTGGTCCTGCTGGATGCCTATCCCAGCGAATGCTGGCGTGCGGAACCCGAGCCGGATCCGGTGGCGGCGCTGCGTGCGCTGTTGGCCATTGCCGGGTACGACCCGGAGGGCCACCCGGAGCTGGACAGCCGCGAGCGCATCCTGGCGTTCCTGCGCCGCGGCGACAGCGCGCTGGGCAACCTGCCCGGGCACGTGCTGGATGGCGTGGTGCGCGCGGTGACCGGCACCAACCGGTTGATCCGCGAGCATCACCATCGCCACTTCGACGGCACGCTGGTGCACGTGCGTGCCGGCAATGACCATGCGCTGCGCCCGCACCTGCAGTCCGCGCTGTGGCAGGCGCACGCAACTCGGGTGGAAGCACTGCCGCTGCCGTTCCTGCATGCCGAGCTGACCGGCCGCGATGCCGTGGCGCAGTTGGCGCCATGGCTGTCGGCGCGGCTGCAGCACTGGGACGGCCTTGAACAGAAGGACAGGACATGAAGCTGACGGGATTCGAAAACACGCTTGCACTGGTCACCGGCGCCGGCGGTGGCATTGGCGCCGCGCTGGTCCAGCAGCTGCTGGACAGCGGCTGCGTGGTGGTCGCCACCGACCTGGCCGCGCCGGCGCTGCCGGCCCATCCGCGCCTGCACCCGCGGTCACTGGACGTGACCGATTCAACGGCGGTTGATGAACTGGTCGTAGCGATTGAAGCCACGCTCGGCCCGATCGGATTCGGCATCAGCGTTGCCGGCGTGCTGCAGGTTGGGGAGGTCACCGGCATCGATGACGCCCAGTGGCACCACGTGTTCGCGGTCAATGCCGATGGCGTCTTCCATCTGGGCCGTGCGCTGGCGCGGGTGATGATCCCGCGCGGGCAGGGGGCCATCGTCACCGTGAGTTCGAACGCCGCCGGCGTGCCGCGCCATGGCATGGCCGCGTATGCGGCGTCGAAGGCGGCGGCGACCATGTTCACCCGCTGCCTGGGCCTGGAACTGGCGCCGCACGGCATCCGCTGCAACATCGTGGCGCCGGGGTCGACCCTGACCCCGATGCAGACCGGCATGTGGGCCGATGACCAGGGCGCGCAACGGGTCATCGACGGCAACCCGGTGACCTACAAGGCCGGCATTCCGTTACGCAAGCTGGCCACCCCGGACGACATCGCGCAGGCGGTGATGTTCCTGCTGTCCGATCAGGCCGGCCACATCGCCATGAGCGACCTGTACGTGGACGGCGGCGCGACCCTGCGCGGCTAGCGCGCGGTACGGCTGCGGCGCGGCTTGGCCGGGGCGCGGCCAGGCACGCTGTCGCGGCTGGGCAGGGTGCCGCGCTGCTGCATCTGTTCCAGCCAGGCCAGGTTGTCGATGTAGGCCAGGAAGTGCTGCAGGTAGGCGGGCGACACCTCGCCCATCCAGCCGATGGCACGGTGGACCAGCACGCTGGAGTTCAACGGACCGCCATCGCTCGGGGTCTGCGCCAATGTCTGCCGCACCTGGCCGGCAGTGCGCAGCGCGGCCCAGGCACTGCGGAATTCGGCCAGGGCCGGCAGTGCAGGGTAGTCGGGGTTGTGCGTGGCGCGCGGTTGGCCCAGCGCGGCCAGCGTATCCGCCGTTCCGGCGTGCTTCGCGGGCGCGCTTGCAACGGGCGCGCCAGCCATGCACTCGGCGTAGGCCGCCAGCAGCGTCTCCAGGCGCGCGTCCAGCACGCCGCGCAGCGAACCGCTGGCCGCCTGCGCGCGGCGCTGCAGCGCTTCAAGGAAGGCGAACTGCACCGGGTCGTGGCGATCCAGCTGCTGCCCGCGCCAGTGCGCGAGCCGGTCGCTGGCGGCAGTACGGTTACCGTCCATCGCCCGCCACGGTCGGCTTCGGGCGTGGAATCGGTGCCATTTCGACACGGCGATTGCGCGCGCGGCCTTCCTCATCCGCGTTGGAACCTACCGGCTGTTCGGCACCGAACGCGGCGGCGAACACCGAGCCGGCCGGTACGCCTTCGGCGATCAGGGTGCGGGTCACGGTCAACGCGCGCTCGGCCGACAGTTCCCAGTTGTCGGCGAACTGACGGTTGCTGTCGCGCACCGGGCGGTCATCGGTGAAACCGCTGACCATCAGGATCTCTTCGCGCGACGACAGATAACCGGCCAGCGGCGCGGCCAGGCTGCGCAGCAGCTCGCGGCCTTCCGGCTGCAGCTGGTCGGAATTCAGCGCGAACAGCACGCTGCCGCGGATGCCGATGCGGCCATCCACCAGCGTCACCCGGCCGGCGGCCAGCGGGCCGGCCAGGGCCTGCTCCAGGGTCTGGCGCCGCTTGGCTTCGGCCTGGCGCTGCGCCACTTCCTCATCGAGGCGATGCGACAGCTCCAGCTGCAGCGCTACCACGCCGACCAGGATCAGCACGAACGCGCCCAGCAGCACCGACATCAGGTCGCCGAAGGCGGCCCAGATCGGCGCGCCGGTTTCGCCTTCCAGCTCGATCTCGTCACTCATGCGGTGGCGGTCCCGGCGTTGCGGCGGCGGCCGGCCAGCTGCTGCAGTTCTTCGATGATCTGCTGCTGCGAGAGCACGCTCAGGTCGATCACTTCACGCGCCTGCGTTACGTAATACGCCAGCTGCTCATCGCTGCGGGTCATCGAGGCATCCAGTGCGCCGGCCACCTGCTGCAGCTGTTCGCCCAGCCCGGTGCTGGCGGTGCCGAAGCTCTGCATCGCGGTGCCGAACGCGTCGGCAAGGCTGGCCACTTCCACCGCGCTGCCGCTGAGCTGCGCGGCCACGCCATCGAGCTTGCCGGTTTCAGCGGCGATGTGGTCGGTGAACTGCGTGCCCACGCGCTCCAGCAGGTCGGCCGAGGTGCTGACCAGGGCGTCCACGGCGGTGCGCTGCTCGGTGGAGGCGTGGTTGACCGCATCCAGCAGGGTTTCCAGCGTGGCCAGCAGGCGGGTGCGTTCGTCGAGCATGGCGGTGTCGCGGACCATGCTGTCGGAGAGTTTCTGGCGCAGTTCGGCGACCACTTCGGCGGCGGCCTTCGGCGCTTCCGAAGCGAGCGTGACCAGGCGCGAGATCTCGGCGATGGTCTCGGCGGCATGCGCCTGCGCCTGCGTGCCGATCTCGTGTGCGGTACGCGACAGGGTTTCGCAGACCGCCTGCTGGCTGGCCGCGACCTGGGCACCGTTGTCGGCCCACTGTTGGCCCAGCTGTTCCGACAACTGGGTGAAGGCATCGCTCCAGGTAGCCAGGCGCTGCGCATCGCGCGCTTCCAGGCGGTCCTGCAAGCCGCTGTGCGAGGCCTGCAGGCCGTCCACCAGCGAACGCGCATGCCCATCGAAGCTGGCGGTGGCCGCCACCAGTGCCTGCTGGTTGCGTTCGGCCAGTTCGGCATTCACCGACTGCTGGCCCTGCAGCGCATCGCGCCATGCCTGCGCATGGGTGCCTGCGCTGCTGTCCATGCGCTCGGACAGGGTATCGACCAGTGCAGTTGCCTGCCGGCTGTGTGCGTCGCCGAAGCGTTCCAGTGCTGCGTCCAGCTGCGCGATCAGCGCGGCGTGGGTCTGCTGCTGCAGCGCTTGTGCTTCCTGCCACTGGCCTGCCGTCGCATCCAGACGGGCGCCGACAGCGTCCAGCAGGCGGGCACCGTGCTCGCCCTGCAGCTGGCTGAAACCTTCAAGCGTGGTGCGTAGATCATGGGTGAGGGCGGCATGACGCTGCTGCTGCTCGCCCTGTGCCTCGGTCCAGGCATCCACGCTGGCGTCGAGACGGGCGGCCAGGGTTTCCAGCAGCTGCACGGCGCGCTGGTCGTGCTGTTCGCTGAGCGTGGCCAGGGTCGAACGCAGTTCTGCCGACAGGGTGTCGTGCGCCTGCTTCTGGCTGCTGAGCGCAGCGTTCCATGTTTCGGTAGTGGCAGCGCGGCTGGCTTCGAAGCCGCTGGCCAGGCCGTCGAGCTGCGCCCGCACGGCATCGCCCACGGTGGCCTGCAGGGCGGTGGTCTGCTGGCTGATGCCGGCCATGGTCTCGGCCATGATCGGCTGCAGGGCTTCGCCGACCGCGCGCGCACTCTGCGCGACGCTGGCCTGCAGGGCTTCCTGCACCGAACCGGCCAGGCGCTCATGGGCGGCCTCGGCGCGTGCATGGAAGGTGTCCTGGCTGGCCGACAGGCGTTCGCCGGCCGCGCCGCTCTGCGCTTCGATCGCGGCGCTCATCGCTTCCAGGCGGTCCACCAGCGCCGGCATCAGCCCCGCCTGCGCCTGCAGCAGGCGGAACGCTTCGGCACGCTGCCAGGCCTGCGAATGCACGTGCAGGGTGGTGGCGATGCGGGTATCCAGCTGCTGCACGCCCAGCAGGCGTTCGCGCCGGCACAGCGCCGACAGCAGGCCCAGCATGGCCGAGGTGGCCACGCCGGCAATCGAGGTGCCGAACGCCACGGCCAGGCCTTCCACCGGCGCGCCCAGCGAGCCGCGGATGGACTGCAGGTCGGTGGCGCTGCCCAGCGCCAGCCCGGTGCCGCGCAGGGTGGCCATCATGCCCAGCAGGGTGCCAAGCATGCCCAGCAGCACCAGCAGGCCGACCAGGTAGGGGGTCAGCACCGGCGCCGGCAGCGCCACGCGCTCGCCCTCCACGCGCAGGCGCACCGCGTTGCGCAGGCCGGCCGGCACCTTCTCCAGCCACTCGCCCAGGCTGGCCGGCGCGGTGGCCGCCTCGGCTACCGCCAGCCCCAACCCGGCCGTCGCCTGCCGGTAGCGGTGCAGTTCAACGGCACCGGCCCCATAGCAGGCGGCAATCACCAGCGCCACGGCCAGGCCGACCGGGTTGCTGCCCACGTAACCGGCACCGATCCAGCACACCGCCAGCAGGCCGGCGAGGAAAACAACGAGGTAGAGAGGAGTTCTGAACATGACAGCCCGGTTAGTGGGGGCGAAGCGCTGCAAGCAGGCCTTCGATAGGGTGAAAACGGACATCCAGCTCGGCCAGCAGCACAGCCTGCATGTCGTTCCTGAACAAGTGCAGCCAGCTGCTGTCGGGATCGACCTCAGTGGTGCCGGCGTCTTCGCGCAGGCGCTCGAAATGGGCGCCGAGCAGGGCCGGCACGCTGGCCAGCAGCTGCTGCTCGCGCGGGCTCAGCGCCTGCTCCATGGCGGCATCCACTTCGGCCAGCCGCGGCAGCTCGCCGGGCCCGGCACTGAGCCGGTCCCGCAGCAGGCCGCGCAGGCGCCCGGTGGCGGTGAGCATGGCGCGCTGCACGGTGAGACAGCGTTGGCGGTAGGCGGTGGCGTCGGTGGCGACCGGTTTGCCTGCCGCCGGCGGGGCGGTGATGCTGTCGACCAGGCTGGCGCGCACCCGCGCACATTCCACGTCCAGCGCCTCAACGGAACCCGGTGCGGCCTCGGCGACGGCCGGCAGCCGCCCGTCGAGCGCGCGCGACAACGCCACGGCCCGGGTCCAGTCGATCCACTGGCTGAGCCGGTCGGACAGGTCGGGCCCGGTACGCGGGGCATTGCGGTCGGCCAGCGCCGCCAGCAACCGGATGAAGGGCGGGCCGGGGACAGGCGTGCGGTGCTGCTTCTTCGCCATGGTTCCGGTCAAAAACCGCGAATTTTACACTGTAATGACGGACCGACTCCCTGAATGCCCTTGCACACACGGTGAACACGCGCCTATGCACCGCGCTTACATTCGTTTCCCTACGGTGGGGGCGGGCCAACACATCGCCCGTTTTTCCATCCAAGGAGTCCACCATGTCCACCCTGCAGATCCCCAAAGGTACCCTCGTCATCGTCGCTGATGGCGGCTCGGCCCGCGTGTTCACCAATGTGGGCGACGGCCGCACGCTGCAGCTGAAGCAGGAGGAGGAACTGGAGGTCAAGGACATCAGCGCCGAAGGCGTGTCCGGCCAGGGGCCGTCCGGCGCGGTGCCCAAGGACATGAGCATTTCCCAGCTCAATGAAGCCACCTTCGCCAAACAGCTGGCGCAGCAGTTGAACGATCACGCGCTCAAGCACCGCTATGAGCACCTGATCCTGATCGCCGACCCGACCACGCTGGGCCACATCCGGCCGCAGCTGCACAAGGAAGTACAGAGCCGGATGCTGAAGGAGATCGCCAAGGACTACACCAATTCCACGCTGGACGACATCCAGCGCGCCCTGGCGGCCTGAGCCATGGCCTACGCACGCAGGTTCACCGATCTGCTGGAGCCGCCCCGCGCCGAGGTGGAAGCGGGCACGGGCTGGCAGCTGCTGGAATTCGGCACGGACTGGTGCGGGCATTGCGCGGCCGCGCAGCCGGTGGTCAAGGACTTTGTCGAGCAACACGGCCTTGACCACCGCAAGGTCGAAGACGGCAAGGGGCGCCCCTTGGGGCGCGCCTTCACGGTCAAGCTCTGGCCGACCCTGGTCCTGCTGCGCGACGGGCAGGAAGTGGCGCGGGTGGTGCGTCCCACTGCCGAGGGAGATCTGGATGCCCTCGAACGCGCCCTCGGCTAGATGAATATCCCTTTATTCCCAATTTACCCAAAAGGGGTATAGTGGCCACATCCCTCCGCTGGATGTCCGTCATGAGCCTGCCCCTGGATGTTCCCGGCCTTGAAAAGGCCACTGCGTCATCGGTGAAGACCCGGGGCTGGCCGAGCCTGATGCGCACCGTGCGCGAGAAGCAGGCCCTGGTGATCACCAACCACAACCACCCCGAAGCGGTGATCGTGGACATCAAGGCTTACCAGGAGCTGCTCGCCCGCGCGGCCGGCAACCCGGATGACGCGCGCCAGGGTGAGCTGGATCGCCTGCGTGCGGAGTTCGATACCACCTTGGCGAGCCTCAATACCGGGGGTGGGCTGGGCAAGGTGATGGGGCAGCCGATCCGTCGCGGGCGCAGGACCGCCCTTGGCCCGTCGCTCTGATCGGTGGCGCGGATCCTGGTACTGGCCGGCGTCAATGGCGCCGGTAAAAGTTCGCTGCTGGGCACATGGCTGCGCGACGCCGGGCTGACTTGGTTCAACCCGGACAGCTTCACCCGGCGGTTGGTGGAGCAGGGCTGGCCGTTGGACGAAGCCAACGCAGCGGCATGGAGCGAAGGCGCCAGACGGCTGCGCCAGGCGATGGCCGATGGCACCGATTTCGCATTTGAAACCACGCTCGGCGGCAACACCATTCCGCGCCTGCTGCGCGATGCCTGCCAGACCCACGACGTGGCGATCTGGTTCTGCGGCCTGCACAGCGTGGCGCTGCACATCGAACGCGTGGCTGATCGGGTCAGCCAGGGTGGCCACGATATTCCGCACGACAAGATCCGCGCACGTTTCGATTCCGCGCGCGAAAACCTGATCGAACTGCTGCCGCATCTTGCCGAGCTGCACGTGTACGACAACAGCGCACCGGCCGATGCAAAGGGCAGGGCGGCACCGCTTCCACTGCTGCAGCTGGATCGCGAAGGATTGCACTTTCCGGTGACGGTGATCGATCTGCTGCAGACACCGGATTGGGCCAAACCCATCGTGATGCGTGCAATGGAACTGCAGGCCAGCGCGTAACGCGATCATTCAAAAACGCCTTGAAACAAGGCGTTTCAGCGGCATGTGAAGAAGTGATAAAGGCCGCATGCACACATTGTGCTAACATGATCGCTTGATCATTGCCTCGGGCCGTTGCCCGTCTCTCGGTCATCCTTCCTGCAGCGCCGTGGTGTTCCTCGCGGCCGTCCGGGAACGCCTGTTGTTACCCCTCTTCGCGCCTCGTGCCGCGTTCTTCCAGAGGCGGTGTTTACCTGTGCCTTGCGCGGGACATCGGGTGCGTTGATGACCCTGCTTCCAGGAGAAAGCAGATGCAGGAACTGCATGCCGCACACGCCCATTTCGGGTGGTTCAAGCGCCGCCGCCAGATGAAGATCGACGAAGTCACCGTGGTCGACCGCCCCATGCTCAAGAAAGCCGTGGGTGCCGCCGCGCTCGGCAATGCGATGGAATGGTTCGATTTCGGTGTGTATGGCTATCTTGCGGTCACGCTCGGCCAGGTGTTCTTTCCCGCCAGCAGCCCGACCGCGCAGCTGATCGCCACCTTTGCCACCTTCACCGTGGCATTCCTGGTCCGCCCGCTGGGCGGGCTGGTGTTCGGCCCGCTGGGTGACAAGTACGGCCGCCAGAAAGTGCTGGCCTTCACCATGATCCTGATGGCGCTGGGCACCTTCAGCATCGGCCTGATTCCCTCTTACGACAGCATCGGCATGTGGGCTCCGGCACTGCTGCTGCTCGCACGCCTGGTGCAGGGCTTCTCCACCGGTGGCGAGTACGGCGGCGCGGCCACCTTCATCGCCGAATACTCCACCGACCGCAACCGCGGCCTGATGGGCAGCTGGCTCGAATTCGGCACGCTGGGTGGCTACATCGCCGGTGCGGCCACGGTGACCGTGCTGCACATGGCCTTGAGCAGCACGCAGATGCTGGACTGGGGCTGGCGCCTGCCGTTCCTGATCGCCGGCCCGCTGGGCCTGCTCGGCCTGTACATGCGCATGAAGCTGGAAGAAACCCCGGCCTTCCGCGCCTATGCCGAAGAGGCCGACAAGCGCGACCTCGAGCGCCCGGGACTGGGCGCGCTGCTGCGCGTGCATTGGCCGCAGCTGCTCAAGTGCGTGGGCCTGGTGCTGGTGTTCAACGTCACCGACTACATGCTGCTCACCTACATGCCCAGCTACCTGAGCGTGACCATGGGCTATGCCGAGAGCAAGGGCCTGCTGCTGATCATCATCGTGATGCTGGTGATGATGCCGCTCAACGTGGTGGGCGGGTTGTTCAGTGACCGCCTGGGCCGCCGGCCGATGATCATCGGCGCCTGCATCGCGCTGTTCGCGCTGGCCATTCCGTGCCTGCTGCTGGTTGGCAGCGGAAACGACTGGCTTATCTTCCTCGGCCTGATGCTGCTCGGGTTGGCGCTGGTATGCTTCACCAGTTCCATGCCGTCCACGCTGCCGGCACTGTTCTACACGCCGGTGCGGTACAGCGCGCTGTCGATCGCGTTCAACGTGTCGGTGTCGCTGTTCGGTGGCACCACGCCGCTGATCACCGCCTGGCTGGTGGAGCGCACCGGCGACCCGCTGGTGCCGGCGTATTACCTGATGGGCGCGGCGGTGATCGGCCTGGTGACCATGCTGTTCGTCAACGAAACCGCCAACCTGCCGCTGCGCGGCTCGCCACCCGCGGTGGCCAGCGAAGCCGAAGCCCACGCCCTGCTGCGCAGCGACGAACCGGTCACGGTAGACGCAACCCAACCGACGCTGCCCCAACCGGCACTCCCAAACGACCCCACCCCCGCGTAGTGCCACGCCCTGCGTGGCAACCGCAGCCAACTCGCCCCATTCGACCAACCCGCGACACC